>CAMBIM010000229.1 GCA_945867505.1 Chitinophaga pinensis | reverse complement strand
AAGTAGATACCAACGCTAACAAGATTACCAACGATAACCTTTACATTGAAGGTCCACCGCTTTGGAAAGAAAAGGGAACGCTTTCTATTATTGATTTCAGATTACAGAAATGTGATGCAGAGCCGCTGGTTTCAACTTTCCCGCTGGGCGATAAAAAATTAGTGCAGGGCTTAAACATAAACCTGAACACGGTTAAGAAGACCGCAGCCGAGAAAAAAGCACAAGTAGTAGCAGATATTCAAAAGCACCTGACAGCTTTTTACAAAGAGGCCGGTAAAACAGTTACTAAGGAGGAGCTGAATACACAGACCAACGCTATGCTTGTAAGCAACGAAGCATTTACAACTAGCCAAGGTAAAACTGGCGAACTCTTCTTTATGCATGATATTCAAACCCAGCAGGCAGGTTTTGTGGCGTTGCTCCTTGTTCCCGGTGCTGCGGCAAACACGGTTACTTTTGTTTACATCAATTACTTCCATTACTTGTATGAAACTTCTTTCCCCGAAGATGTTTTAGAGTGGCGCACCTTTGTGTATGCAGAAGACCAGCAGACCTATATAGATTTTACTAAGAAGATTATGAAGTCGCTGGTGATTAAGTAAGAGGATAGTTTTCTACTTTTTTCTTTTTCCACATCCCTTTTCTCTAACCTTATTAAATCTATTTTTGGCGCGCACAATAAAACAGCAAACATGAGCGCAGCCGCACACCTCGATACAGCAACATTTGAACAAGCCAAAGCATTAGGATTACGCGAAGAAGAATTTGAAAAAATAAAGGAGATACTCGGGCGCACGCCTAACTTTAACGAGTTGAGTATTTATAGTGTAATGTGGAGCGAACACTGTTCTTACAAGAACAGTATTAAATGGTTGAAGACGCTACCTAAAAAAGGAAAGCATTTATTGGTGGAGGCAGGAGAGGAGAATGCAGGTCTGGTTGACTTGGGTGATGGTCTTGCCTGCGCCTTTAAAATAGAATCGCATAACCACCCTTCGGCATTAGAGCCATATCAAGGTGCAGCTACCGGTGTTGGCGGAATTAACCGCGACATATTTACTATGGGCGCGCGTCCTATTTGTCAGTTGAACTCACTTCGTTTCGGTAACTTGGAGAATGACAGAACTAAATACTTAGTAAAAGGTGTGGTAAAAGGAATTGGTGATTATGGCAATGCCTTTGGTGTGCCAACCGTTGCCGGTGAAGTTTACTTCGACCCTGTTTATACTACCAACCCGTTGGTTAATGCCATGAGCGTGGGTATTGTAAAAATAGGCGAAACAGTTTCCGCTATTTCAGAAGGTGCAGGTAACCCGGTTTACATTGTTGGTTCATCAACGGGTAAAGATGGTATACACGGGGCAGCATTTGCCAGTAAAGATATTACCGAAGACAGCGCGAAAGATTTACCTGCTGTTCAGGTAGGCGACCCTTTTCAGGAGAAGCTGTTGTTAGAAGCTTCGTTGGAAGTAATTAAAACAGGTGCGGTTGTAGGTATGCAGGATATGGGTGCGGCAGGTATTACTTGCTCAACAAGTGAAATGAGCGCGAAGGGTAAAAGCGGAATGAAGGTGTGGTTAGATAAAGTGCCTACGCGTCAGCAAAACATGAAGCCTTGGGAAATTCTTTTGAGCGAATCGCAAGAGCGTATGTTGATTGTGGTGAAGAAAGGAATGGAGAAAGAAGTAGAGGCGGTGTTTGAGAAATGGGATTTACACTGCGCCATTATTGGCGAGGTAACCACCGGTGACCGTTTGCAATACTTTATGGGAACTGAATTAGTAGCTGATGTACCTGCCGAGAGCTTAGTACTTGGCGGAGGCGCACCGGTTTACGAAAGAGAATACAAAGAAGCGGCTTACTATGCCGAGAATAAAAAATTCAACATCGACTCTGTAGAGCAACCGGACAACATGAAGAAGGTTGCCGAGTTCCTATCCGGTCAATTGAACATTGCATCAAAACGTTGGGTGTACCAACAATACGATAGCATGGTAGGTATTGCCAATGCTTCTACCAATCGTCCGAGTGATGCGGCCATTGTTCGTATCCACGATAGCAATAAACACTTAGCCGTAACGGTTGATTGCAACGCGCGTTACGTTTGGGCAGACCCCTTGGTAGGTGCACAAATTGCAGTAAGCGAAGCAGCCCGCAACATTGTTTGTAGCGGTGGCGAGCCAAGCGCAGTAACTAACTGCTTGAACTTTGGTAATCCGTATCTGCCGGAAGTTTACTGGCAGTTTGTCAATTCAATTAAAGGTATGAGCCTTGCTTGCGAAGCATTAGGCACACCGGTTACAGGCGGTAACGTTTCTTTCTATAATCAATCTACAGATGGTGGTGCGGTGTTCCCAACTCCAACCATCGGAATGATTGGTTTAGTGGAAGACAAAGAGTTGATTACTTCTATCGACTTCCAAAAGAGTGGCGATAAGATTTATGTAATTGGCGAGATGAAAGAAGATATTTCTTCCTCAGAATACTTAGTGGGTTACCATGAAGTAAACAATTCACCGGCTCCATATTTCGATTTAGCAACAGAAGTAAAAGTGCAGAGCGCGGTGAAGAAATTGATTTACGAGCAGGTTGTTTTATCTGCTCATGATATTTCGGAAGGTGGTTTGTTTATTACACTTTTAGAAAGTGCAATGGCTGGCAAGAAAGGTTTTGAAATTGAAACCGACCCGGATATGCGTAAAGATGCCTTCCTGTTTGGTGAAGCACAAAGCCGTGTAGTGGTAACCGTTAAACCAAGTAAGGAAGACGAGTTCCTTGATTTGGTAAGCGATCTTGATGTTGACTTTAGTTGCATTGGTGTGGTTACTTCGGCTCTCATTTATGTAGATAAAGAGAAGTGGGGCGTAGCCAGTGGCTTTCAAAACATATACGACAATGCTTTAGAAAAAGCGTTGAACGGATAGTTGAATAATAAGCCACCAATTGCACGAATTGATTTAGTAAGTGAAACTTTCTTTCGTGTTAATTAGTGAAATTAGTGGCTGCATTTTGATAATAGAACAACCATGAAAATTTCCATCATCGGTGCAGGTAATGTGGCCACTAATCTGGCACTTGCTCTCAAAAAAGCAGGACATGAAATTGTTCAGGTATACAACCGCAGCGATGATGCCGGAAAAGAGTTAGCCCACACGGTTGCTGCTTCCTTTACTTC
Source organism: Chitinophaga pinensis (assembly GCA_945867505.1). Lineage (GTDB taxonomy): Bacteria > Bacteroidota > Bacteroidia > Chitinophagales > LD1 > Bog-950. The sequence goes on along the minus strand of CAMBIM010000229.1, from coordinate 1,217 downwards.
TAATGCTGCCGATTTGCTGGATGCAGATGTTTACCTGGTGGCAGTAAAAGATGATGTAATTGCAGAAATAGCGGAGCATCTGAAATTAGCCGACAAGATTGTTGCTCATACTTCCGGAACTAATTCAAAAGATTTATTGGCAACGGCCTCTTCTGCTTACGGCATCTTCTATCCGTTGCAAACCATGAAGAAGAATTCGAAAGTTGATTTTAAAAGTGTTCCGCTCTTGGTAGAAGGAAGTGATGACGCAACTGTTGCAACCTTAGAAGCACTGGCTAAAACCATTTCGCAAAATGTTCACCGGGTAGATGAAGAACAACGTAAGTGGATTCATGTTGCTGCAGTGTTTGCCAACAACTTTACCAATCATCTTTACAGTGTTTCTGAATCCATTCTGCTTGGTCAAGGTTTGCCGTTTGATATTTTAAAGCCGCTTATCTATCGTTCAATAGAAAACCTGCAACAAAATTCTCCGGCTGAATTACAAACCGGACCAGCTGCCCGAGGTGATATGCAAACCATCGAAAAACATTTAATGCTTTTGGGTGATGATATTCGCCTGCAAAAGATTTACGAAATATTGACGCAGAGTATTATTGCATCGGCAACACAAAATCATAAATAACTCCGTTTTGCGTTATAGTTAAAACAATCCATGAACCCAATCCTTTCTTTCTTTAAACTTATTCGGGCAACTAACCTTTTCATTATTGGTTTAAGCATTTCGCTTTTCTATTGCCTTATTCTTATTCCGGCACATCAGTCAAAACTGTTTACTAATCTTTTGCCGTTTACCACGGTAGAGTTTGTGCTGTTTGTGTTGTCGGTCGTGTTTATTGCAGCAGCAGGAAACATCATTAATGATTATTTCGATTTTGAATTAGATAAAGAATTTAAGCCGCAGCGTCCGTTGCCAAGTGGAGCATTTTCGTTGGACACTGCTATGTATTTACATGCGGTCTTTGCCTTTGCCGGAATAGGTCTTGGATTTTATTTGGGTTATAAGAACAGCAGTTTTAAGATTGGCTATATCTATATCATTTGTACGCTTATGCTGTATGTGTATTCTGCTTTTTTAAAGAAGATGCCATTGGCAGGAAACGTGGTAGTATCTGCTCTAACCGGCTTTGTATTTGTATTGCTCATGTTGTTTGAAGTAAACTTCCTGAACACCATTCATTTTGAAGGTTCACAGTTTGTGTTGGATATGCTGCTAT
>CAMBIM010000228.1 GCA_945867505.1 Chitinophaga pinensis | reverse complement strand
TACACAAACCCACTTTCGTATGCAGGTTTTGAACTTCCCACTCGGCAATAAAATTTTCGGAAAATTCCTGTCGACACCAAAACACATGATGTCCTTTTTCATTGGGAGAGAACATTTTCATCCATCCGTTTGAAAATTCAACCTGCCCTACACCTTCCATTTGCCAACCTGTTGTATCTTCTTTACCTGCAAGCGGGTTAGAATACAATAGTTTACCTTTTGGATATGTCTGCGCTAAGACTGTTAAGAATGAAAGTTGCAGGAATCCGATAAACAGCTGACGCAATATTGATTTCATAGATGTGATTTGATTAGCTGTTGAGAATACTTTAACCTCCGCATAGTTTCCGCCTCGGCACTCTTCGGTTTGCGCTTAACTCGTGCAGGGTCCTCTTCGAGAGGCTCTGCGGAGGAGCGAGTAAACTTATGCTTCATGTTGGTTGGCATTGGCATGGTGAGGAGGGTTAGTCTTTAATCTTGATATTATAAGTTTGTGAAACTGGGCTATGAAATTGGTAGTCCGACATTTTCGTCATAAAGTGATAAAAGAATTCCGTCTTCAGATTGCTCCGCAATAATATTTAAGCCTGCTTGTTTAATGAATTCTTTCAAGTTTTCGTTTCTATATATTGGATTTTTAGCTGCACTAAACGTCAGAGGAAAATTATCACTGTTAGGGTTCTTTGTATGAATATAAACAGCGTCTTGACTACTATCATCTTCGTAAATACTTATCCAAATTTGATAGGGAAAAGGATAAGTTTTAAGGCGTTCGCAAATGAGCCGATAAAGGTTAAGTAAAGCCTTCAAGTAACCTTCTCGAAGTTTCCAATTTTTGTTTCCCTCTCCACCCCAATCAAGATGAGTATGCCACAAGTCGAACCAAGAATCTTTTCCGCCACTTAAATCAAGCTCGTCAATTATTTCTACAGGTGTATATTCCATGGGTGACAATTTGTAAACTATATAAATCAACTAATCAAAACCAAGATAAATATTTAGCGTAGTAAAAATGAAAAAGCCCCGCGCAAATCCAATACGCAGGGCTGTGAGGCAACAAAAAAGGAAAAGTTAAAACAGCGAAGGCTGCGCAGCCATGTTGCGTTTATGCAATTCGTCCTGCATTTTTTTAATCAGGTCGGGCATTTTTAAATCGTAGAAAAAACTGGAGCTGTAAATGTTTTGCAACTCATCGTTGTTCAGCGTTTGCAAATAATCGGTTACCGTTTTTTTAGGTCCGCTGATGAGGTTATATTTTAAAGCATTCATAGCTATATATTTTTTATTGGTTAGAAAGAATTTTTACGGGCACTTGGAAAAGGAATGACCTGTTCTACAAAAAGTAGTTCATGGCTTTCGCAGGGTCTCAGCTTACCGGTTTCATCCTCGTAAAAAGGAACGTCCAGCTCAATGTTTTGCGCTTCAAAAACCTGTGTGGTGCCGAATAAATCAATCAGGTTAATAGAGGCAGGCACCTGGTGCGGCTGCACAAAAAGATTTTCGATGTGCCACAGAATTTCGATACCCGGTTTGTTGGCGCTTAAAAGCATTTGTAGTGCGTTACGCGCAATTACAAATTGTGTTTCTTCAAACTTTCCACCTTCGTGTATAAACCCGAAAAGCGAAACTTCATCCTTAGCGTAGAAAACAATTTCGTTTACATAAATCTCGCGCTTGGCGAAAGTGGTATTGGTTGTTGCTATCATAACTTTTTGTTTTAGTTGATGAGGCAAACATGTCCGCGCAGAACGCAACCTATTTGCGCGGCCAAAAAATAATTTCAACTTGCGGCAAATACTTTGGTATGCCACTAAACCACGATGCTTACTCCCGCTACCGTTTAATAGATGTGCGCCTGCGCAAAAAACCGTATCCGCACTTAGATGAATTGATTTGGTACCTGAATGAAAAGCTCGATAAGACTATTGCCAAGCGCACGGTTCAGTTAGACTTGCAAGAGATGCGCTACAGCCAGGCACTTAATTTTAATGCGCCTATTGTTTACGATAAAGGCGAAAAGACTTACCGCTACAGCGATCCGGAGTTTTCCATCAACAACCTACCGGTAAGTGCCGATGAACTGCATGGGCTCGATTTTGCCATCAGCATCCTCGACCAGTTTAAACACCTGCCCGCTATTAAAGAGTTTGAAGATTCGATACAAAAAATTGCCAGCACCGTAAAACTGAATAAAGAGGCCCGTGGCGAAAGCGACCACATTCAATTTGATAAACCTTTTGTGATAAAAGGAATTGAATTTATAGAGCTGATACTGAAAGCAATTTCGGAAAGGAAAGTTTTAAAGTTCAATTATCAGAAACACGGCAGCGAAGAAATTTCGTCAACGTTATTAGAACCGTATTTAATTAAAGAGGCAAAAAATTTTTGGTACGTAATAGGCAAACGCACCAATAAGAAAGAACAAAAGATATTGACCTTTGCGCTCGACCGCATCCACGATATGCAGTTGACTAACGAAACTTTCAGTGAAGAAAAAATTGACAAGAAAAATTTTTTCAAAAACGTAGTAGGTGTTACCCTTGGCGAAGGCAAGCCCGAAAAAGTATTGCTTTCGTTTTCGCCATTGCAGGGCAAGTATATTAAAACGGTGCCTATACATCAATCGCAGAAAATTGTAAAGGACAGTAAGTCAGAACTCAAAGTTTCGTTAGAATTGGTAATTAACCACGAACTAAAAATGCAGCTATTAAGTTATGGCGAAAACGTAACGATATTGCAACCCAAAAAATTAGCCGAGGAAATTAAGGAGAGCGCTAAGAAGATGGCTAAGTTATACGCCTAAAATTTTTTTCTCTATCTCTACACTTACTCCAGCTTTAGGATTTGTCCAGCCCATGCTATCGTGATATTGAATGGTGGCTTCAATAGTTGCAGTGAAATCAACCGGTGTAACCGAAAAATCGCGTAGCCAGTATGAGCCATCAATAGTTAAGTTAAGCGGAACAAAAAGCGGAAACGCAGAAGTATCTAAATCATTTTTTTCGAGCAACGATTCGTGTGCATCAATAAATTCAACCGCGCGGTTTAATTTGGCAGCAGCAGTATTAACTACTTGCCTAAGCGAAACATTGTTTTGAGAAATAATATTGTAAACGGTGTTGTGTTTTTTTACTTCAATGGCATTTATAATTCCGGCAACTAAATCATCGGCATAAGTTAGTGCTAAAGAATAATCCTCGGGCATTAACACCTGCGAAGAAAATTTTGCGCGAAACAGCCAGTAATAGAAACGTTCTGTCCAATCGTATTTGCCGTAAATAAAACTGGGGCGAAGAATAATTTTATCTAACCAATCCTGTGCGAGAAGAATGCGTTCCATCTCTGCTTTCTTCGCGCCATACGCATCAGGCAGTTTTGATATTTTTTGCTCTTCAGTACAGCCGTGTATTTCATCGGCTTCGGTAATTGGTCGGTCGGCAAATTTTGCTAAATCGTAAACCGAAATGGTGGAGATAAAAATATAGCGACCAACTTTTCCTTTCAGGTCGTTTAATAGTTTTTCAAACGTAATTGGATAGTAGCCGCTGAAATCTATCACACAATCCCAATGCTGATTACATACTTGTAAAATATCATCGGTTTCGCGGTAGCCGTGCAGTTGGTTTATATCTGCAAACAAATCGGCATTCGATTTTCCGCGATTAAAAAGTGTGATTTCGTATTCGGGCAATAGTCGCAGTTTTTCAACCAAAGCGCGACCAACAAACATGGTTCCACCGAGTACGAGAATTGTTTTCATTGAAATTTTATTTTGCTGCTGTACCAACTTGGTTCAACCTGCCGCCTTCTAACCAGCAGGAAATGATATACGTAGAAAACTCAAACTCGCAATAGCCGTTGTTGTAACTAACTACCGGTTTACCTAATAACCGTTTTACTTCGCCTGCCGGCATTCCGAAACTTAAGTTATTGGGTAACTTGCCTGTAAAATTTCCGTATACAGCGCTCTTGTTGTATAAATGAATTTCGTTCAGCAGGTCTTCTTTTAAAAGAAGCTCTACACCGGCTTTAGAAAGATAGTGCGCATCGTTAGCCATTTCGCAATGGTAGTTGGCTTTTAAATCTTTCAATTCAGTGCTGGTCGCTTCTTTACCTAAAAAGGAAACCAATGAATTACCATCGAACCCTGTTTGAGCAAATAACTTTGCAGAAAAAAAAACCATGAGTGCGAAAGCAAAACGCTTTACGCAAAGTGTATTTTTCATATTCAAAAGTTAAGACCATAAAAGTAAATTCTTTCTTTGAAAAACGCTTCGGTTTTGTTTTCCGTGCGTTGCGCTTGTAACAAACTATAAATTTTACTTGATGAAACTTCCCACAATTCTATTTGTTGGCAATTGATAAATTACACTCATGCAGCAACCGGAACGCATTCC
>CAMBIM010000227.1 GCA_945867505.1 Chitinophaga pinensis | reverse complement strand
TGATGGCCGCCCAGCATTTGTTCGCTGTCGAAATCAACCACAAAGTTGTACTGATACTTTACGCCTATGAGCAATTTGCGGTAGAGGTACTCCAGTTTAAAGCAACCGGTTGCGCCCATTCCCATAATATCGGTTGATACCGTATGGCTGCCATCTTTACCCGGAACGTTATAGAGGGAAAAGTTGCCGCCAATTTGAGGAGTGATGTATAAATAATGCTGACTCTTTTTAAGGTTCCAAACAAAAGTGGGTCCCATTTTAAGAAACTGCAGGGTGTGCAAAATTGCTCTTCCGTTATCCGGTGTATAGGCATCCTGAAAGGCATCGTATTGGGTGTAATTGTAATACTTGGAAATAGCAAAAGTATAACTCACTAATCCCAGGTCGAAGCCCACTCTGAATTTCTTATCCTGATTTCTGTTTTTAAAAATCTTGAAACCTAAATCGAAACTTCCGCCTTTGGCCATAAAGCTAACACCCAAGGGTATTTCTAAATCGTGAAGGTTTTGAAGGGCAAACCCAAGGCTCATGTAAAAGCCTTGTGGCTTGGCGTTCTTTTTCGCTTCCTGCGCTTTCTTCTCTTCTTCTGCTTTCAGTTGCTCGTTGTGAAGGCGAAGAGCATTTATCTTGTCTGTTAACTGAGGTATAAATTTAGAGTTCGGATAACGGTCTAAAAATGTAGTTACATCGTTAGGGTCATTAGATTCTTTTACTCTTTTAAAAAATGCTTCTTCCTGCTTATCCTTTTCCCTGATTGTTTGTTCACGTTCTCTAAGTTCCAAATCAATGGTTGTAATATCCAGATATTTATCTGTCGGATAGAAATCTTTATTTACAATTTCATAGAATTTTTCGATAGCCTGTTTAAGCTCAGCCAGTTTACCAGAACTGATTTTTGTCAGTTCGTTCAGTGCTTGTATTTTAAGGTAAAGTGTTTTGGGATTAGGGCCGCCCAGGATTCCCTCAGCCTGTGTCAAATAGCCTACCGTTTCATCAAAAAAACTGTGATTGTATGCGGCCTCGGCCTTATTATAATAAGCAGTAGCCTGTAAAGTTTTATCCTGTGCAAAAAGGAAAGTAGAACTGATTAACAGAAGGAATAAGAGATTTTTTTTCATACTTGGTTTTATATTGGGTGTTTAAATTATTGATGGAAGATTGCAAGGGCGTTAACGCCATTAGTCTTTTATGGGATTCCCCCAAAAATCAAGCTTAGGCTTGGTATTTATAGTTTCTTTAACCGGTGCGGTAACAGCACTTGAGTTGGTTGTTTTGTCCAGCGGGTTGCCCCAAAAATCGGTAACCGGTGCCACTATTTTTGCTGACTCACCGGCACTGCAATTAATGGTGCTGACGGTAAAAGCACACTCTCTTGCTTTACCCAACAAATACCGTTGGCTTGATTCCGCATCGGTGCGGCTGGTGTAATAACCTGATAAGGTTATATCGTTAGTACTGCCTTTTAAACCCAATCTTTCTATCACCTTGCTTTTTAAAGGCCAGGTACCATCAGAAAACTTTGAAACAGCAAACACATTGGATATACCAATTACCGGTGTACTAGTTTGGCTTGCAGTTGCTGCTGTGCTGTTAGTTTGAGCTGAGCTAAACAGAGTAGCGATAGAATAATTATTATCCATTGTTTCCTTAGCTTCTTGCTCTGTAGCTTCTTTAATAACTTTTACCTTAGTAAATCTGCCATTAGGATACCAGGGTTGCCCTACGGTTGGAACCCGAAAAGCTCCATCAATTTCATCTCCGGAATATTTGTTATTAAACTTTATATAATACTTGGCTAGTATATCGTAGGCCTGAATTAAATAATATTTGCCTTTTTGTAAATCAGCTACACCTAAAGGGGTGTTGTTAGAAAGCACAGAATTATTCGCATTTGCGGATGAAGTATTAGAAGTTTCCGAAGACCTGTAAACAAAAAAGTATACTTCTGTTGCACTTGTTTCGGGATACGAAAGCGGCATTTTCCCATCAGGGAACTTTGCAATTAAAGACTTACGTGCGGTTGCTAATTGTTGTTTTGCTTGCTGAGCCCGGTTGTATTGTTCAGTTCTGATAGCGGCCTCTCTTTGTCTTTTTGCTGCAGCCTCCTGGTTTATTCTGTCTTGCTGGTTAACTGCATCCATAGCGGTTCCCATAATACCAAGCGCATCACCTAAATCCCCACCACCGTAACCGGTTTCCCCGCCCAGCATGTTCACCAGATCGGTAGCACCATTCATTATATTATCAACGTCTGCATCACCGGTGCTGTAGTTGCTGCTGCCGTAACTTGCACCGGTACCGGTTCCCCCGCCCATCATATTTACCAGGTCGGTAGCACCATTCAGTACATTATCAACGTCTACATCACCGGTGCTGTAGGTGTTCTTACCCCCATAACTTGCACCGGTACCAGTTTCTCCACCCAGCACGTTTACCAGGTCGGTAGCAGCGTTCATCAGATTATCAACATCTGCATCTCCGGTGCTATATGGATTAGTATTGCCCTGCATTGGATTCGAATTTCCTTCGACCAGTGTTATACTGTTGGCATTGTTTGATGCTCCGTTATCGGGTATGTTGCCTGCCTGAATTGATTGCGTGCCATCGCCCCAAATTATTGGGCGTTCCAGCAGCTTAGGACAACAACCGGGGGAACCCATACTGCGTATTACCTTCTTTACTCCATCTATCATAGAGCTGGTCTTTCTTTTATCCTCCATCTTAAAGCAATGCGTAGCCCCGCACAAATACAAGGCTAACTGCGCACATGGCGAGCACGCTTGTGCATCGGTTGTTTTGGTAAGGTTCATATATTTCGCCATATCCGCGTCATTTGATTCCAAGCATTGCGTTTGTGCTGATAAGTTGTTTGCAAACACCGCAAGCAATAGGCTGGTGTAAATAATGTATGGTCTTGCTGAATAGATACTTGTATGCATGGGTGATTGTTTATTTATTTATCGGGAATGTTTAGTACACCGAGACCGGTTAAGATACTCCTAACATCTCTGCCACCGTGTTCTACCTTAACATTTAGTTTGTATATGGTGTATTTCCCCTTATCAGTAAGCAGTGTAAGGTCTTCCTTAGAATAAAACAGAGAATTTATAGCTTGTTCTTGTGTAGCAAAACCTTGGGTGGTCATGTAAGGGCCAATGGCAATCCATTGTCCCACATTGTCCTGGTAGGTGGCCAACAAGGGTCCTTCGATGGCACTTGCCGGCTTACGCTCTACCATACTATTTTTATCCTTATTTACGTTGCGGCAATTAAGATTTAGATATTCCGTAATGTACTCGTTGTATTTAATTACCTGTTCTATTTTCGGTTTATCGATATCCAGTTTTTGCCGGTAAGAGTTAATACTCTTATCAAACATGTCTAGCTGCACACTAACATCTACACGCAATTGCCTCCAATCCTTAAAATCAGTATAATCCTTTTTCATGTCTGCAAATAGACTATAGATGTTACCTATAACACCTAACTCTTCTACAATAGCATCCGTAATGAATTTCTCTTCGATATCTTCACTAACTAATTTCTGTGTGTAAGAAATTCCTTTTTTAAATGCGTCAAAATATTGTTGTTTGTTCCTTATAGCCTTTTGCAGCTTTTTGCTATGCACCTGTTTCGCCATTTTTATAATGTTACCCTGGGGGCTTGCAATGCCAATTGTGTTTTGTATCCCGTTACATATCGTGTTAATAATTTTAATCACCCCAACAGCATTACTGGCTTCCCATTTCGATTCATCCATTGCTTCCTGCTTCATCTCCTTTATCCAATTCATATTACCCGCTTTTACATTGTACATTTTAACAATGGAGTCATAGGTATGCAGAAGTTCTTCGTCCCGATATTTTACTAAAGCGTCACATTCATTGGATTGAGCAGAGCAATACTGATGCGTAATGGCAAGGATGAACAGGAAATAGATTTTTTTCTTCATGGTTAAGGTTTATACGCGCTTAGTATTGGCTAATGCGGAGTATTTTCTTGCTTAAATAAAAACTTGAATGAATTGCTGAAAACAGTGAACCTAAAGGTGGAAGTTTGTCTTTAAAATCGACAGATTTACTCTTAGTTAAAGGTGAACGATGTGTTAAACATAACTGTTAAAAGTGCAATACATAATTATTACACTACATACTGGGAAAGGCTTCAGCAATAATCCTACCCCTACTATACTTATACCGCGCTCTTCCTTAATTGCTCTTATTGGAACAGTGCACAACTTATTTAGTTCCAAAACTTCAAAAGCACAACCACCTACGAAGTTTATTGTTCTAAAAACTTCAAAAGCACAACCACATTCGAAGTTTGTTGTTCTAAAAACTTCAAAAGCAGAACCAAGTACAGCTTTTTTGGTTCCAAAAACTTTGTGAAGAGAACTAA
>CAMBIM010000226.1 GCA_945867505.1 Chitinophaga pinensis | reverse complement strand
GCGTTCTGATTATCTATGCGTAAAGCTACTGAAGCGGAACAGGTTCCTCTGGTATAAATAACGTTGGCTGTTGTACTTTGTGTGGTTCCGCCAATAGCTACCGGTGTTACTGCACCGGTTGTGCTGTTAATAGTAAATACACCGGTGTTGCTGCTGCTCCAAGTACCGCCCGATAAGCTGGCAGTGTATGTAAATGAACCGCTTTCGCAAATTGCATTATTGCTAGGTGCATTGGTAATACTAACAACAGCATCCAGAGCTAAGGCAGCCGAAGTAAAAGAAGTGACACAGCCATTGCTGTTAGTTACTGTTACAGTATATGTAGATGCTGTACTAACGGTGCCTGATGTGGCATTACTTGGAGTAACACCGACCGACCAGGCATAAGTACTGATAGAACCCGAACCCGCTAAAGCATTGGAATTTACTGTGGTTGAGTTATCGGTGCAAATAGGGTTAGCTGTAAAACTTACACCCGTAGATGTTGGAATAGCATTTACAGTAACGGCAGTGGGACCGAAACATGTTGAGTTAGAACAAGTGGTTCCTGTACCGGGTTCGTATCTTACATAATAGTTGGTAGTGGTACTTGGGGCAGTAATGGTTATTGCCGCAGTATTAGTATTGTCACCCGCAGTTACCGAGCCTACAGCAGTACCTCCACATGACCCACTGTAAAATACCACCGTTCCGTTTTTATTAATTACCGCAGGAAATGTTGCCGTAAGGGTAATGGTTGCTGGAACCGCATTGGCGCAATAACTTGAAGCGCTAGAGGCTAAGGCGGTTGGTGCTTCGTTAAACTTATTGGTATTTAAAATAGTAGAAGAAACGGCTGTTGCCGGACAGGTGCCATTCTTTACACTGTATCTCATTCGGTCGGCATTGGCATCGCTGTTACTTGTCTTTTTAGGAAAACAACAAACCCCTGAGGCATTTGCTACCAACCAAGCATTCCATGATCCGTTATTACTTCCCCATTCCCAGGTAACGGTACCTACATTGCCGGAAACCGTGGTGGCTGTTGTAAAATTGCCAGATACTTCACAAAAATTATTGGCTGCCACTGAAGGGGTACCCAAAACAGAAGCGGCATCTACAGTAAATGGAATATCAACAGTGGTTGCGTTATTTAACTCAGCCGCACATGCAAATGAAGAGTTTCGGGCTAACAGATAAGTACCTGCGGTACCGGTTACAGCTACCGGCAGCGTAGAGGTAAGGTTTGTTGAAGTTTCGTAGACAGCATATGCGGTAGCCGGTGCCGAAGTTCTCTTCCAGTAATAAGTATAAGTAGGTACTGAAGAAGCCGGTGTACCTGTGGTAGCTGCCGTTACATTATTAATGGTAGCACTACCTCCCACACAAATGGCTGATGCGCTTGGTGTCATAGCCCCCGGATTGTTAGCAGTTGATTGAACAGTAATATTTACCGGAGCCGAAACCGCTGCCGGACATACCCCGTTTGTAACTACTGACCTTACATATAAGACCGAAGCACCGTTTAGGCTGGAAGTCCAGGTGGAGGGGTTGGAGGTAAGCCATGAACCTGACCATGCACCAGCCGTTCCGTTCCATTGGTATTCGTAATAGTTAAAGGTACCTGTCTGCCCCGAGGTTGTATAAGTTACAGGGGAGCCACTACATACGGTGCCGTTTGAAGATGGACTCTGTGTTACGGTACCGGCATTAGAAGTTGCATTAATGGTTTTGGTTATATAGGCCGTGCTCCACCCTGCAAAACAACCAGAGTTACCTGTTGGGTAAAAATAGCAGTTCCATGACCTGGTTACTGAAGTAGGAGTAACAACAGCTCCGTTATTTCCTACAATAGTACCAGCATAAATATACCCGCCTGCACTAGGGTTAGCTGTACCATCCACATAATACCAATCAAAAGTAAAAGCAGATACGTTTCCGTTAAACCCGGTTGCATAGATAGCTGACTGAGTAGCACCGGAACAAACAGTTTCCGCGCCTGACATAGCGTTTGGTACCGTAAAGTTAGTTCTAACGGAGAGAACTGCAGAAGTAGCACCAGCCTGCCACCCAGGGCAGGCGCTGTTATTTTGCACCACCACAAAGTTTCCATTCGCGTTGCTCGACCGCGAGGTCCAAGCCACTGCGGTATTACCATTGGTTTGTGCAGTCCAACCCGGCTGGTCATCATAAACAGTTAAATGTTTGGCAATATTGGTAGAAGCATAATACGGCCAACCGCTTACAAGATTATAGTGCTGATACGCTCCGTTACCCATATTAGCCGCTGTACTCGCAACAGTGTTGTTGCATGGCGTAGTTGCCCCAGTAGCATTGGGGTGATAGACCCATCCACAATTCTGCGCGTTTACTGATTGATTTGAAAACACCATCAGCAACATAAGAGCCGTTGCCGTTAAAAATGTTTTGGCAGATGTGGAGGTAAAAAATTTATTCATAAATATACGGGTTTTAATGTTTGGAACTCTAAACTATTCTTTATTATTAATTAAACACTGTTACTAAAATACGTAATTTAAAAAGTTTTGTCAACCTGAACTTGACAAATACAATGCCTGTTTTGTTAAATAGTGAAAAAGACCTGTAACTAATTGACTTTTAATGGCAAATATTTTGAGTAATGGTAACTTACGGGTGCTTTGAAAGGGCTTGTGGCTGTTTAATAATACAGGCATATGGATAAGTTTTGGACAGTATTTTTTTGCCTGATTTGGTGTATTTAAACGCAAAAAATAGAAAAGGGTTTACTCCGCTTGTTTTTTACATAAAAACAGGCGGCACATACAATAGCGCTTTGTCGCTTTTTGTAATACCAAAGCACCGGTTAAATATTTCAGGAAGGTCTAGGGCAGAAAATTTAATGCAATAACTGTGTCTTGGTATCGAGTAGCTTGAAGTTGATAGCCGCGGCAATGGTTTCTAAAACAGAAGGGTCTTTTATGCCTACGCCTGTAATTCTAATTACAGAAGTACCGGCATACATGGCAAATTCCGCCTGGCCGGTTTCTTTACTATAAGCCATATAAGCGCGGTTTCCGTTCACCGTTCTTTCAAGTGCTACGTTTGCAGGAAACGTCAATATTTTGAGGTTATCTTCGCTGGGGTTGTATATCGCGCCAATGGCGTCAGCAAATTCAAGGCAGTTGGAGATAGAGATGGTTATTTTTGGTTGCTTGGCTTGCACCACACGCATATTAAACTGTTGCTTAATATTGGCGGGCTCCGGAACTCCCGGGGGTGATGGCGGGGTTGGTCTCGGGTCCCAAATAGTATCATACCTAAGGTGTTGCCCTTGGGGGAAATAAATACGTACCATATAATAGAGTGTGGGATTAGGTATGGTATAAATGAAAACTTCTTTTTCAAGTTCTTGGTTGTAAGTCATTTCCCAGCCGGCTATTTTTTGAGGAAGTGCTTTCTCAATTTCCTGCCCCCATAATTTATTCACCTCTGCTCTTACATCTAAAAGACTGTGCATAGCGGTTAGGTATTGTGTATCACTAATTTCCTGCAAAGCAGTAGTTATTAATTTTTCGATACGCTTAACGGAACCTTTAGGATCAGGAATAGTTTTTTGAACGGTATCGTTTGCTGTTTTTAGCAGCACGGGCCCAGAGCCTTGAGGGGTAGGTTGCGCACCAGAAATAAAGTATGCCGTAAAAAGGAAACAGAAGGCGAGGGCTTTTGCTTTGGTCATTATTAGCGTTGTTTATGTTGAAAGCAAAAATAAAATAATTGACATGAACTTTGGTGACAGTTGGTTTTTCGGGGCTTTTAAAATGCACAGGCACCGGTGCATAAGCCGGGTATTTTCCACAAAGGCTAAAAAACAATAAACAGGGTCTTTGGTGCCGCAAAAATTATTCCAACCGGGCTAATTTTCTGATTTTCAAAAGGTTGGAAACGGGTTCGATTTTCCACCGGTTAGTTAACCCGCCCTGTGCATTGCGTGTGCATTGCATTTTACCTGTATAAAACATGGTTTTGTGTGCTATAAATTTGCGCCATTATTTAACCCGCCTTAACCCTGCTAATGCAGAAAAGGCATTAAAACAAAAGTCTATGGGTAATCTTTTAAGCAACCGTGTTTCGCAGGTAATTTCGCCTGCTGACCAAACTGCCACTATCGGGCATTTAACTGCGATAGAAACACTTTTTCCATGGCTGGTAGGTTTAAATACTACTGAGCGCAAAACCATACCGAAGATTGATTCGGTGAACCGCGATTTTGTGGCGGACGCCCAGAACATTATTGCGAATAATCCAGATTTTTTTCCTGCGTATTTCAACGCGGCTGAACTGGATAAGGATTTTGAATTGTATAACGTGCTGGATGAAATTATTCCGGTGGCAGAGAGAGTGCTTGAAAAACTGAAAGACACGCAAATGCTGGCAGGCAGCGAGGCGTATATTTCGGCATTAACAGCTTACCGGT
>CAMBIM010000225.1 GCA_945867505.1 Chitinophaga pinensis | reverse complement strand
CTCTTTACTCGCCCCAAGTTTTCCTGCAGGATAATTTTGACCCGTAACAAAAGTGGTAGATCCGGCATTAAATGAAACCTTAAAGCGGATATGGTCAAATGGTCTTAACGTATCAGGCACAAAATAAGTAACTGAATAATCGTAACGGTTAACGCGTGGATTAAGCACCGTTAAATCTTCAAAGAATAAAGTATCAGGATAAGTAGCTAGGTAAGTTGAACTTTGAACCGAATCAATATCATACTTTCCTAAAATCCAGTTAATCGGTCTGTCGGTAGTAAATTTAAAGTTCATCGGCACCGAATCGCTCGGGAAATAAAAACTGATAGATGAATCAGGCGTTACAATAGAAATTGGCTCAAGAGGTTCATTCTCTACTTTTTTTGTGCAACCGCTTATAACAGAAACAAAAAGTGCACCAGTAATTAGTGATAGAAACAGGATTTTATTTTTCATTGATTTCAAAATTTCTGCGTTTGCAGAAGGTTAGGTTTATAAATACTTCATCATTATTTCAGCCAAGGTCTTATGGAATTTTGTGTAAGGCGGCAGTAATAAGTTGCTAGGTGGATTCCACGCTTTCAATATCGGACGTTCGTTTACAAATTCTTTAAATCCATAATGCCCGTGGCTTTTACCAATGCCGGAATTGTTTACACCACCAAAAGGCAAATTAGCGTGCGCGTTTTGCAGCAAAGTTTCGTTAATAACCGTTGCTCCCGCTGTTGTGTTATTGATAACGTATTGCTGATTTTTATTGCTCTTGCTATAAATGTAAAGTGCCAGCGGTTTTTCTTTCGAGTTGATAATGCGCAATGCTTCATCAATATTATTGTAAGCCAGAATAGGCACAATTGGTCCGAAAATTTCTTCGTCCATTAAAAGCATATCGGGAGTTACGTTTGTAAGAATGGTAGGCGAAATATAATTCTGCGAACCATCGCTGTTTCCACCGGCCTCAATTTTTGCGCCCTTGCTTATAGCATCATCCAACAATCTTTTTATTCGACCAAAATGCCTTGCATTTACAATTCTGCAATCGTCATTCGACTCAATCGGGTTTTTACCAAAAGATGTTTCGATGGCTTCTTTCAATGCAATTACAAAAGCATCTTTCTTTTTCTCATCAACCAACACATAGTCAATTGCAATACAAGTTTGCCCAGAGTTTACAAACTTACCGAAGATGAAGTTCTTGGCAGTTGCTTTCAAGTCAGCAGTATCGTCAATAATAGCTGGCGATTTTCCACCTAACTCTAAAGTAACGCTGGTAAGATTTTCGGCTGCCGCACGCATTACCGATTTTCCGTGTAATGGGCTACCGGTAAAATGTATATGGTCAAACTTCAACTTCAATAATTCTTGCGAAATAGTATGGTCACCTTCTACAACAGCAACTTCATTTTCAGGAAAAATTTCTGCCACTACCTCTTTAATCACCTTTGAAGTATGCGGTGTAAATTCCGAAGGCTTTATAATAGAAACGCAACCGGCAGCTACAGCCGAAATCAAATTCTTCAAAGGAATTTGAAAAGGATAATTCCAAGGAGTCAGAAACAACGCATTGCCTTTTGGCTCTAAAACAATTTTTGCCGAAGTGCCGAAAAGCGGAAGCGGAGTATCTACTTCTCTATCAGCAGCCCAATCATATAAATTGGCTTCAAAGTTTTTTGCTTCCGAAATAATCGGAACTATTTCTGTCAAGTCAACTTGCGTAGCCGGTTTATGAAAATCTGCCCACAACGCCTTTTGAATTTTATCGCGGTTAGCAAAAACCACTTGGCGCAACTTTTTAATTTTCTTTAAACGTTCAGCAACCGTAGTGTTTTTTACGTTTTGAGCATTTTTTTTCTGCGCATCAAATATTCTAAGAACTTCTTCCAACTGGGTATTAGGTGCAATTGGAATTTCCTTTACCGGAGTGGCTGTTGCTGTTTCCATAGTTATAATTTAAGGAAGCTAAAAATAGAAATTATTTCTGCTTGATGAAACGTTTAATCCTCGGTTAAATTATATTCGAACGATGGAACAAAACAGCAGCGGACATTTACAAAAAACACTTACGCCAATTATGCTTTGGGGCTTGGGTGTGGGCTACGTTATTTCAGGAATGTATTTCGGTTGGAACATCGGACTTGATAAAGGCGGAACAATAGGTTTGGGAATTGCCACCGTGTTCATCCTTATTATGTATATCACGTTTTCGCTTTCATATTCCGAGTTGGCTTGTGCTATTCCTAAAGCCGGAGGCGCATTTGACTATGCGGGTCGCGCATTCGGGCGTGATATTGGTTTTATTGCCGGTATGGCGCAGTGGATTGAATTTGTTTTTGCTCCACCGGCTATTGCACTGGGTATCGGAGCATATTTTCATTTGCTATTTCCAAATGTTGATGCCATGCTTTTCGCCATTTTGGCTTATTTCATTTTTACGGGCATCAATATTTTGGGAGTAAAAATTTCAGCAACCTTCGAACTCATCATTACCATTATCGCGGTTGGCGAATTGACTTTGTTTGCCGCACTTACACTTCCCCATTTTCAAATTCAGAATTTACAAACCAATCCTTTTCCTCATGGCATTGCCGGAATTTTTGCCGCCATTCCATTTGCTATTTGGTTTTTTCTGGGTATGGAAGGTTTAGCAAACGTAGCGGAAGAAACCATCAATCCACAGCAGAACATTACTAAAGGGTTTATGTACTCCATGATAACTTTAGGCATTTTAGCCGCTATGACCTTTTGCGCGGCAGTTGGTGTTGGCGGTTGGGAGAAAGTAGTTTACGATAAAGCGGGAAATGTTTCCGATTCACCATTGCCGATGGCTCTCGGACAAATTACGGGAGATAGTGGTTTCATGTATCATATGCTGGTAAGTGTTGGACTCTTTGGTTTTGTCGCTTCGTTCAATGGGCTTTTGTTGGCCGCGGGTAGAGTTACTTACGAGTTTGGAAAAGTTGGACAGTTTCCACGCGTGCTTGGCAAAATCCATCCGCGCTTTCACACCCCGCATTGGGCGTTGGTATCAAACATGGTATTGGGCATCATTGCACTCTTTACAGGAAGAACCGGTGACATTATCACTATTTCAGTTTTCGGTGCTATCTGTCTTTATATCGTTTCTTGTCTTTCAATTATAAAGTTACGCAAAACAGAACCCGATATGCAGCGCCCTTTTCATGTTCCGTTTTATCCGGTGCTTCCGCTTATTGCGTTGACCATTGCATCGGTAGCATTAGTAGCTATGATTTATTACAACTTTCAGTTGGCAATAATTTATTTCGCAGTAATTGCAGTGGCGTTTGTACTGTATCGTTTATTCAACTCAACCGATAAAAAATAATTCATTCAAAACATCTTGTAACATGACCACCAAACAAATTCTTGAATACGTAAAAAATCACCCATCACAAAAAGTAAAAGTTGCGATTACAGATATTGATGGAATACTTCGCGGCAAATACATGAGTGCCGAAAAATTTCTTTCTGTAGCTGATTCTAATTTTGGTTTCTGCGATGTGGTGTTTGGTTGGGATGCGAACGATTTAGCATGCGATAACGTGCAATATACAGGTTGGCACACCGGTTACCCCGATGCAAAGGCAACTATTGATTTAAATACATTCCGAAAAATTCCATGGGAGAACGATGTGCCTTTTTTTCTTGGTGAATTTGTAGACGATAAAAATCAACCGCTTGCTGTTTGTCCGCGTCAGGTTTTGAAGAAAATAATTGGAGAAGCCGATAAGGCAGGCTTTGCGCCATTCATGTCACAGGAGTTTGAATGGTTCAACTTTGCAGAGACACCACAAACTTTGCACGATAAAAATTTCAGCCAACTGCAACCGCTTACTCCTGGCATGTTTGGCTACTCTATTTTGCGCAGTACTTACCGCAACGATTTTTTCAACGCGCTTTTCGATGGCATGAAAAATTTTAATGTGCCGTTAGAAGGTTTGCATACCGAAACCGGTCCCGGAGTTTATGAAGCAGCTATTACTTATTCCGCTCCGCTTGAAGCTGCTGACCGCGGAGTGCTTTTTAAAACCGCTGCAAAAGAAATTGCTTACAAGCATGGCATCATCGCCACTTTCATGGCAAAGTTTAATGAGAATTTGCCCGGTTGCAGCGGACACGTTCATCAAAGTTTGTGGGATAAGAAAGCAACCAAGAATCTTTTTCATGATGAGAAGGACAAAAAAAAAATGAGCGAACTCTTTAAGAGTTATTTGGCTGGTCAGCTTTATTGTCTGCCGCATATTTTGCCGATGGTAGCTCCGACTATAAATTCTTACAAACGATTAGTGGAAGGCGCTTGGGCGCCAACAACCGTAACATGGAGTGTAGATAATCGCACTGTTGCTTTGCGTGCTTTGCCCGGAGGAAGTAAATCATCGCGCTTAGAAACGCGCGTAGTTGGAAGCGATACAAATCCATACTTGGCAATG
>CAMBIM010000224.1 GCA_945867505.1 Chitinophaga pinensis | reverse complement strand
CACCGGTACTAGAATTGTTTTTGGGTGTAAAAGGCTTTGCAATTCCTTCTTTAGGAATAAAAGTGCCTTGCGTACTTCCTCCGGCAGTCTGTGTTCCGCCAGGTACCGGCTTATAAATCGTAGGTTTGGCTGGAGGACTACCACCGGTGCTGCCGCTATTATTGTTATTAGTAGATGCATCGCGGTGGTGAGGATAGTAGTAACCGCCACCGTAAGCCGTATTCCAGCCATCGTTATAGCCGTTCCAGTAACCATTGTTGTAGCCGTTGTTATATCCTCCGCCATTACCATAGCCATTGTAGTAACCGCCACAGAACCCACCATTATTATTTCCCCAACCGTTGTAACCCCAACTGCTGTAGCCGCCATAATAATTGCAACTGTTATACCCCCAGTACGGATTGCTCCATGAGTTGTAATATGCGAAATTGTTCCAGCCAAATTTCCAATCCCAAAACGGGTCGTAAACTACAATTGCCGTGCGAGGCCTTCTGCTATTCCATCTCCACCAAGGGTCTTGGTGCCATGGGTTGTAAGAAACTACATAACTATTGCCCCACGAGTTATAATAAGAAGGCGTGTAGCAATAGCTGTAATAATTTACTCCGTCGTTATTACGGTAATAACGGTTAAGGCGGTTGCTGTAAAAGTAAGTTTCGTAATCGTCATCATAATATCCGGCATCGGTAGCGTAGGCATCGTTGCTGTATGAGTTGGAATTATAATTATCGCGCGGGTCGTATTTATCGGCAGGGTTGCCGTAGCCATCTGTTTTATCGGATTGCTGCGATGTGTTGTTTTCTGTTGAAGCATTCTGATTGCTGTTATCAACCGGTGGAGTCGTGTTCTGTTCTGCAGGATCTTTTGCCGGATCATAATAGTAATCGTCCTGAGCAAACACGTTTGCAACAAAAGAAAAAGTGAAGAATAAAACCGCAGTAAGAAATAAGCCAGAGCGTTTCATGTGACTTGAATTTTATGTAAGACGAAATTACTTGTATTAAGTTTAAGCGTGCGTGATTTTGATATTTTAGCGCGCACTTTAACATTCATCTAAACATCGTACCACAATTTGTTATGGCAAAAGAAATCACCTCAAGAGTTAACGATTATTCACAATGGTATAACGACCTTGTTATAAAGGCAGGCTTAGCCGACCACAGCAGTGTGCGAGGTTGCATGGTTATTAAACCCTACGGGTATGCTATATGGGAAAAGATGCAAGCGGCACTCGATAAAATGTTTAAAGATACCGGACACGTAAACGCTTACTTTCCGTTGCTGATACCTAAAAGTTTTTTGAGTAAAGAAGCCAGCCATATTGATGGCTTTGCAAAAGAGTGTGCAGTAGTCACCCACTATCGTTTAATAAACGACCCTAACGGTAAGGGTGTAATTGTAGACCCCGAAGCCAAACTGGAAGAAGAATTAATTATTCGCCCTACTTCCGAAACTATTATTTGGAACACCTACAAAAACTGGATTCAATCGTACCGCGATTTGCCCTTGTTGATTAACCAATGGGCAAATGTGGTGCGTTGGGAAATGCGCACGCGTTTGTTTTTGCGCACCGCAGAGTTTCTTTGGCAGGAAGGACATACGGCACACTCCACAGATAAGGAAGCTATTGAGGAAACCGAGCGTATGTTAAACGTGTATGCTGAGTTTACCGAAAAGTTTATGGCCTTACCCGTGCTGAAAGGAAAGAAATCTGCCAACGAACGTTTTGCCGGTGCTATTGATACCTATTGCATAGAAGCTATGATGCAAGATGGTCAGGCATTGCAAGCAGGCACTTCGCATTTTCTTGGTCAAAATTTTGCCAAGGCATTCGATGTAAAATTTTTGAACAAAGAAGGCAAGCAGGAATTTGTTTACGCTACTTCTTGGGGAGTTTCTACGCGCTTGATAGGTGCGTTGATTATGGCGCACAGCGATGATGAGGGTTTAGTTCTTCCACCTATGCTGGCACCTTTGCAAGTGGTGATTGTGCCAATTGGTAAAGCTGATGACATTGCGAAGATTTTCGAAAAATTTGAACCGCTGATTAAAGAACTGAAAGCAAAAAACATTTCCGTAAAGTTTGATGATGACGATAGCAAACGTCCGGGCTTTAAGTTTGCTGAATACGAATTGAAAGGGGTGCCAGTGCGTTTGGCAATGGGTATGCGCGATTACGAAGCAGGAACAATTGAAGTAACGCGCAGAGATACCAAAGAAAAATCGGTGCAGCAGTTTGAAGGCATAGGAAACTATATTGAGAAGTTACTGGAAGATATTCAGGCAAACATTTTCAACCGCGCAAAAACTTTCCGAGACAGTCATATACGAGAAGTAAATACTTGGGAAGAATTTCAGAAAGCTATTGAAGAGCCGGGCTTTATTTCGGCACATTGGGATGGCACGCCTGAAACCGAAGAGAAGATTAAGGAGCTGACCAAGGCTACTATCCGTTGTATACCGTTAGATAATCCTCAACAGGATGGCAAGTGTGTGTTCAGCGGAAATGCCAGCAAGGAACGTGTGGTATTTGCCAGGGCTTATTAAAATAATGACGAACTTAATACAAACAGTAAAGCCACTCTTCGGAGTGCCTTTACTGTTTTATAATTACTCAATATTTTATTCTGCCAAAGCCTTATCAATTGCTTTCATAACCTCTTCATTATTCACTGAAGTTTGCGGACCTACCGATTGAAGAACCGTTCCGTTTTTGCCAATTAAGAATTTTTGAAAGTTCCAACCTACCTTGGCATCTACCACACCGTTCTCACTCTTTTGAGTTAAGTATGAGTAAAGAGGAGCAATATCTTTTCCCTTTACCGAAACCTTAGAAAACATAGGAAAAGTAACAGCATATTCTTTGGTGCAGAACTGTTTAATTTCTTTATCGCTACCCGGCTCTTGCCCCATAAAGTTATTGGCTGGAAATCCTAACACAACTAGACCTTTACCGTTGTATTTTTCGTAAAGGTTTTGAATGTCTTTGTATTGAGGTGTGTTTCCGCAAAGGCTGGCAACGTTTACAATCAATAGCACTTTGCCTTTGTATTGCGAAAGCGAAGCATCTTTACCATCAATATCTTTTACTTTAAAATCGTAAACAGTTTTGGTTGGTGCAGCAGTTAATAATACCGCAAGAAGAGAAGAGAGAATAATTTTCATGTTTTAGTTTTAGTTTTAGTTTATAACACATAAATACGAATAAAAGTTTTGCTCAGACTTTGCTGTTCCAAAAATAACATCTGTTATAAAACTTGAATTAAACAAAACAGTCCGCAAGGTTAAAACCTTCGGTCTGTTTAAATACAAACAATTACCTATCTAATTAATGTAACACTGCCTTTAAACTTGTTGTCCTTGTTATTCATCATAACCGCTTTGGCGTTATAAACATACACACCCATTGGCAACGCCAACCCTTTATATGTTCCATCACAACCGTAAAAGAAGTTATTCGATTCAAATACTTTTTCGCCCCAGCGGTTAAATAGTTGCCAGTTAATCTGTTTAACTCCGCTACCATAAGGCAAGAAAATATCGTTGTTGCCATCGCCATTAGGGGTAAAGGCATTAGGCCAGTAAACACTACCTACCGGTAATACATTCAAGGTAATATCATCAGAAGCAGAGCAACCATAATCATCGGTATAAACCAAAACATACGTAATAGTATCTGCCCCATAGGCAACTGTATTCTGGCAATCGCTGCATGTCAACAAAGTATCGGGCTGCCAGTTGTAAGTTCCACCGGTGCCGTTTCCTAAATTAATGTTAGCAAATATGCCAATGTACTGATCCTCGTAAACCAGTTTATCTTCTCCTAAGTCAACTAATGGTATAGGAACAAAATTCACGTTCAGCGCATCGCTGGCGGTGCAGTTATTGTTATCGGTTACGGTTACTGAATAAACATCGTTAGAAAGCGGAATAATAGCTTGTGTGGTTTCCGTGGTGCTCCATAAGTAAGTGGCAAAGCCACTCGGTGCTGCCAGCATTACCGGTAGCCCTTCGCAAAGCGTGGTATCGTTACCCAAGTTAACTGCAAGCAATGGAGGTTCAGTAACACTTGCCGTTGCCGAGCCTGTGCAACCGCTGGCATCGGTGACTGTTACCGCAAAATTTCCGGCAGCAAGCGTTTGAATAGAAGAAGTAGTAAGCGTGTTATTCCATAAATAGCCGTAAGGAATATTTCCGCCAACTACTGTAGCAGTAACAGTTCCATCATTAGCGCCATAGCAGGTAATGTTGGTTGGTGTGGCGGTTACGTTTAAGCCATTGCTTGAAGAAGGAACAACCACTGCAAAAGTATCGGCACAGGCATTTGCATCTCTCGCAATTACATCATAATTACCTGATGGCACAGCATTGAAAACATTCGATGCTTGAAAATTAGCGCCATCAATAGAATACGCGTATGGTGGTGTTCCGGCAGTAAGAATATTGGCGGTAACAGAAGCATTGTTCA
>CAMBIM010000223.1 GCA_945867505.1 Chitinophaga pinensis | reverse complement strand
CGGGCAATACCTTCATCAATCATTTGCTGCAAGTATTTGGAGTAAAAAACGTGTTTGAAAACCAAACCCGCTATCCTGAAATAAATACTGAAACGCTTGCCGAGCTGAAACCCGACTTTATTTTACTTTCATCGGAGCCTTACCGATTTACCGAAAAGCATTACGAAGAGTTTTGCGCTTTCTCTCCTTCTTCAAAAGTAATAGTAGTAGATGGCGAAATGTTTAGCTGGTATGGCAGCCGGTTAAGGTTTACGGCAAAGTATTTTGAAGAGTTGCGAATTCAATTATTTACAACACCAAACTAAACTCACTATGCGAAGCACTTAAGTTTTTCAGCCAGCTATCTTTATAAGCTACTTGCCACTTGGTTTCCAGGTCAGCTTTGGTGGCTACCAGGTTATTGAATACTATGGTTTCATCGGTTATGGTTCCTTCTTCCACCAGTTTTTCAAATGCTGCGCGGCTGCAAGAATGCACATCGCCATCCTGTAAATAAGCAATACACCAGCGGTCGAAAAAGTTCACATTAAACTCGCTGCCAATGCTTCTTATAAAATGTACCGATGAATCTACCGAGCAGCCGCTTACGCCTACTTCGGCTTCATCTGCCATTAACACAATAAAGCGGTTATGCAGCAAAGCCCCGTCTCCGGCTATTTCCATTTTGTGGGCGGTCCATTGGGTTACAAAGGTTTTAACCTTTTCGGCAATAAAAGCAGCTTCGTTAGCGGTAAAAGCGCGGTTACTTTGGTAAACCCATACTCTGGAATTGGGCGATAATTGGTTAGCAAGCATTAGCAAATTTTAGTTTTAATGAAAATATGACAATTCTGTGACAAATGTCATTTGCAAGTAACACCTATATAGTTCAATCTTGCGGTCGCAAACTTAATGAAAGATATGAAGCGTTTACTTACGATAATTTTAAGTGGTTTAGTTTTCATAAATATTCAGGCACAGGTTGTAGCTAATGATTCTGCAGAAACGGGCATAGATAATAAGCAAACTACTTTTTACAGCCTTGCCACCGGGCAGCGCACCGTAACAGGCAACAATAATTGGCACTTGGCCATTACCGTTCGCGCTACGCAATTTCCGGCTTCGCCAATAGGCGGCACTACCATACGCATAAACGAAGCATTTGGCACCAAGGTGTATTACGTGCCTAATGCCAATGCGGCAAACTTTGCGGGTTTAGATACCACCGGTTACAGAAACTGGACCGTGCTGCACGATGTAGATTCTGCCCTTGATGATGGCGCACTGAACAGCAACCGCGACCGCACCAATGTTTACGATTTTGGTTGGGGAACTTACAATGCTTCTACACACGATGTAGTGGGCGATTCGCTTTACTTAATTCAATTGCCCAATGGTGAGCTAAAGAAGTTTTTGGTGGTGAATTTGGATAGAGATACGGCTTTTAATTTGAAGTATTCGAATATTGATAACTCGGATATTCAAACTATTCAAATCAGCAAAAAGCAATACTTAGGCAAAGCCTTTGTGTATTTGAATCTTGCCAATAATACTATAACCGATAAAGAACCTTTTATACCTGATTGGGATTTGCAGTTTCTTAAATATTCGGCTACCGATGTTATTACCGGTAAGAATGTATCTACTGTGGGTGTATGGTTGAACAAAGGAGCAAGTGCTGCTAAGCGCACACATGAGGATGTATTGGATAATAATTACAGTGGACTTACCTTCTCTACTAATTTAAATGCTATTGGTTGGAACTGGAAATATCCGGGCAATTTCCTTTCGCTGCTTTCCGGCAAAAACTATTTCGATTTTTTAGAGTTTTATGAAATACAGGATTCGCTTACCTATTTCGTAAGAATTAAATCGGGCGATGTATACAAGTTGGTATTTACTAAATACAATTCGAACAACGGCCGCATTAATTTCTATAAAGAAAAGATGCTGAATGCTACCGGTATTGAGGAAGAAACGTTACCGCAAAGCAGCATACATCTTTTCCCTAATCCTGCTACTTCGGTAGTAAATATTGTATTGCCTTCTTCCTCTGCTTTATTACGTGTAATGGATATTAGCGGAAGACTGATTACAGAAACCACCGCTACCGAGAACGTAGTGCAACTAAACACCAGCGAGTTTGCTTCGGGTGTTTACTTATTGCAAACTACCATTGGCGGTAAGTCTGCCGTTCACAAGTTTGTGGTGAATAAGTAGTAGCTAAGTTTTCTACCATCAAAAGTGGTGTAAGGCTATGTCATCCTGAGCGAAGTCGAAGGATATTTTACAGAGGGTTCGACTCCGCTCACCCTGACATAAAATTAAAGTTAGACTTAACTTAATAGTTCCTGTTACTCTAAAAATTTTTCTCCTGCTCAGTTTTGCTTTTTACAATATACCCAAAGGTGTAGGTATAAGTTAGGTCACCTTTATACTCGTTGCTGTTACCGGTAAGGTAAGTAGTGTGCATTACATTATTGCTCAACCTAAGCGCGTGGTTATTAGTTACCCGATACGAAAGTCCGATATTATTGGTTAGTGTCTTGCTCGTCCAGATATTGTTTTGGCGGCTGGCTACATAAGTAATAGAAGTGCTGGCAGAAATTTTTCCCTTCAGGAAGTTTTTGCTTAAGCCACTTTGGTCCGGCCTTGGGTGGTCAATTTCACCGGCTCTTCCACCTGCTTTCTAAACTTGTTACGCTCAATTCTGAAAAAGAGAAACAACTGCATTTTCAAAAAATGGCAGACTCAGTTAACGAAATGAACCGCGTTGAACTAAAAGGCGAGGTCAGTTATTTTCATACACTCGACATAGCGGTGTGGGCAAAGAGCAAACTAAATGGCGTAGCCTATGCCGAGCAATTAGTAAAATCGCCCGCTCGCCCACGGTGAGTTAAATAAAAAACAGTAGCTTAGAAAAATGGATGCCCCTTTGATAGATCTTGTTGAAGAAAAGAAAATGATACTAAAAGAGTATGGCGGCTTGTTGCGCTCGCTCAAGAAAAATGCTTCGCCACAGGAAAAGAAAATGGTGCGCACGGCCTTTGAACTGGCTATGGAAAGCCATAAAGATATGCGCAGAAAAAGCGGTGAGCCCTATGTGCTACATCCTATTGCCGTGGCCAGAATTGCGAGTGAAGAAATGGGTTTAGATGCCACTTCTGTTATTTGTGCTTTATTGCATGACACCGTAGAGGATACTGAAGTTACACTGGAAGAAGTAGAGCGCATCTTCAATAAAGAGATTTCGAAAATTGTAGACGGGCTTACTAAAATTTCAGGTGTATTCGATTTAAACTCTTCAATACAGGCAGAGAATTTTCGTAAGCTTTTATTAACGCTGAACGATGACATCCGTGTTATCCTTATCAAATTGGCGGACCGGTTGCACAATATGCGCACGCTTGATTCGCTGAAGCGCGAAAAGCAATTGAAGATTGCCAGCGAAACATCTTTCCTATACGCACCACTGGCGCACCGCATGGGTTTGTACGCCATGAAAACGGAGTTGGAAGATTTATCGCTTAAATACACCGAGCCCGATTTATACCGCGACATTGCGCAGAAACTACAGGAGAAAAAGAAAGAGCGCGCAAAGTTTATTGCTGACTTTATTAAACCGCTGAAAGAAGAATTGGAAAAGCGTGGTTTCAATTTCGATATCTACGGACGACCGAAATCTATCTACTCCATCTACAACAAGATAAAACACAAGGGCGTTCCTTTTGAGGAGATTTACGATTTGTTTGCCATTCGCATCATTCTTAAATCGGCTTCGGTAGATAAAGAGAAGAGCGATTGCTGGGGAGTGTATTCGGCTATTACCGACATCTACCACCCTAACCCCGACCGGTTGCGCGATTGGTTAAGCAACCCTAAAACAAACGGTTACGAAGCTCTGCACACTACCGTAATGAGCACTACCGGTAAATGGGTGGAAATTCAAATACGCACCGAGCGGATGCACGAAATAGCCGAGAAGGGTTTTGCTGCGCACTGGAAATACAAAGAAGGCAGCAGCGATAATGCGATGGATGAGTGGTTGGAAAAAATTCACGGAGTGTTGAGCAACACCGATACTTCGGCACTGGATGTGGTGAATGATTTTAAACACGAATTATTCAGCGAGGAGATTTTTGTATTTACCCCTAAGGGCGATTTAAAACGTTTGCGCAAAGGTGCCACGGCTCTCGATTTTGCTTTCGAAATTCACTCGGGGGTTGGTAAAAAATGTATTGGTGCCAAGGTGAATACCAAATTGGTTCCACTTAGCCATGTGATGAAGAATGGCGACCAGGTGGAAATTCTCACCAGCAACAAACAAGTTCCTAATGAAGACTGGCTGAACTTTGTGGTAACCGCTAAAGCGCGCTCGGTTATTAAGCAAAGTTTAAAAGAGGACAAGAAGAAAATTTCGATTGAAGGAAAGATACGCTGGAGCGCAAACTGAAGAGTTTGAAAATTGAACCTAGCGAAGCCAACATTTTGTTGCTCTTGAATTACTTCAAAATGATTT
>CAMBIM010000222.1 GCA_945867505.1 Chitinophaga pinensis | reverse complement strand
AAAGCCAAGTTTGGCATTTTTGGCGATGGAAAAGAACTGGCGCAAATTGCTTTGGCAAAAGCCTTTGAACATGGCGATTGGCGCAGCGGTTACTACCGCGACCAAACCTGGATGATGGCTCTGGGTGAATTAACCGTTGAGCAATTCTTCGCACAGCTATACGCCAACCCCGACCAGAAAGAAGAACCGATGAGCGCGGGCAGACAAATGAATGGCCACTACGCAACCCGCACGCAGGATGAAGACGGAAACTGGCTTGACCAAACTGCGCGCTACAATTCATCAGCCGATGGCTCTCCTACTGCGGCACAAATGCCGCGTTCTTTAGGTTTGGCTTTGGCATCTAAACTTTACCGTGCTAATAATGAGTTAGAAGACTATACCATCTTCTCTAATAAAGGTAACGAAGTTTCTTTTGTTTCTATTGGCGATGCATCTACCAGCGAAGGTTTGTTTTGGGAAACACTGAACGCTGCGGGTGTGCAACGCGTGCCATTGGCAATTTCCGTTTGGGATGATGGCTACGGTATTTCTGTTCCTAAAAAATATCAGACTACTAAAGAAAGTATCAGTGAAATCACGAAAGGTTTTCAGGTAGATGAACAAGGTCGCGGTTTTGATATTTATGTATGCGAAGGTTGGAACTATCCTAAACTTGTAGAAACCTATAAGCGCGGAATTGAAAAGATTCGTAAGACTCATATTCCTGCATTGTTTCATATTATAGAAGTTACACAGCCGCAAGGGCATTCTACTTCGGGTTCGCATGAGCGTTATAAAACCGCGGAGCGTATGCAGTGGGAAAAAGACTTCGATTGCATTAAGAAGATGAGCGAGTGGATGATTGAAAGTAAGATTGCTACGCAGGAAGAACTCAACGAAATTCAAAACGAAGCCCGTCATCATGCATTAGGTAGTAAGACAGTTGCCTGGAAAAAATTCAGTCAACCGCTGAAAGAGGAAATTAGCGAGTTGCTGAATTTCTTAAACGAAATAGGCGAAGAATCAGGTCAGCAGGATTTAGCGGCAGCGGCAGTAAACAGTATTCAAACAGCTATTGACCCTGTTCGTAAAGACATTATTAAAACGGCAAAGAAGTTTTTATTGAACTTTAGAGGCGAAGATTTTTCATCGCTCAACCAGTTAAAGAGTTGGCTCAAAAACTTTCAGGAAAAATATCAGCAGACTTATTCATCGCACTTGCATAGCGAGACCGATAAGAATGCGTTGAAAGTAGAAGTAATTCTTGCCGAATATTCTGACAATTCAAAAACATTGAACGGTTTCGAAATTCTGAACCACGCCTTTGATGCACTGTTTACCAAATATCCGAACGTAGTTGCCTTTGGAGAAGATGTGGGCAAGATTGGCGATGTGAATCAAGGCTTTGTTGGCATTCAGGAAAAGTTTGGCGAGAACAGAATTTTTGATACCGGTATTCGCGAAGCCACCATCATGGGCCAGGGAATTGGTTTGGCGTTGCGCGGCTTCCGCCCCATTGCCGAAATTCAATACCTGGATTATTTGCTTTACGGCTTACAGCCATTAAGTGATGATTTGGCTTGTCTGCAATATCGCACTAAAGGAATACAGAAAGCACCGTTGATTGTGCGCACCCGCGGTCATAGATTAGAAGGTATCTGGCACACCGGTTCCCCGATGGGCATGATTATCAATTCGCTGCGAGGAATTTACGTGTGTGTGCCGCGCAATATGGTGCAGGCTGCGGGAATGTATAACACGCTGCTGCAAAGCGATGAACCGGCTTTGGTAATTGAATGCCTGAACGGTTACCGCTTAAAGGAAAGACTACCTGATAATATTGCAGACTTTACGGTGCCGCTTGGTATACCAGAAGTAATAAAACAAGGCGATGATGTTACGCTGGTCACTTACGGCAGTTGTGTGCGCATTGCCGAAGAAGCGATAGTGCAATTAGAAGAAGCGGGAATATCAGTTGAACTGATTGACGTGCAAACGCTTTTGCCTTTTGATATTCATCACAGCATTATTGAATCGGTAAAGAAAACTAACCGTGTGGTGTTCTTAGATGAAGATGTGCCTGGTGGCGCATCGGCTTACTTGTTCCAAAAAGTATTTGAAGAGCAACAGGCTTTCCGCTGGTTAGACAGCGAACCAAAAACAATTACGGCCAAACCTCACCGCACCTCTTACGGTACCGATGGCGACTACTTTGGCAAACCCAATGCAGAAGAAGTTTTCGAAGTTATTTACGGAATGATGAGTGAAGTTGATCCAGTAAGTTATCCTAGCCTGTAAAACATAAGCTTCAATTAAATCTTCAACCTCTTAATCCTTAAATCTGAACTGATGGTCAGGTGGTCGCTCGGGTAATACGTGCCGTTGTTATCAGTATGCAGAGTGTATTTATCTTTTATAAAGTGCTTGCTGTAAAAAACATAATCAATGCGGCTGCAGTCCTTGTTACTTACATTAAAACCGCAAGCAGTGTAGTTGGGCACATCGGGCGAGTAGGCATCGGCAAACGAAACTTCCTCATTGCTTTCAGTCATTGTAGAATAGCCTTCGCTATCGGGCCGAAAGTTAAAATCGCCAGTTACTATAACCGGTTTATCTCCGGCAATGGAATCAATCATAGCGCTGAGTAGTGCCGCACTTTTTGCGCGGGCTTCTTTTCCTTTATGGTCAAAGTGGGTATTAAAAAAGTAAACCTCATCGTAAGTTTGTTTGTCCTTTAGTTTCACCCAGGTGCAAATGCGCGTAATGGCAGCATCCCAGCTTTTGCTGCCGGGTTTGTCGGGGGTTTGGCTCAACCAAAAATTTCCACCGGTTACCAACTCATATTTTTCGCGTCTGTAGAAAATGGCGCAGTGCTCGCCTGCATGCTTGCCGTTGTTTCTGCCTGCGCCAAATACATCGTAAGCAGGCAATAGCTTTTTCAAATCTCTGCGCTGGTCTTCCAATACTTCCTGTGTGCCCAGTATATCAGGGTCGGTATTCAGAATAACTTTTGCCAATGCCTGCTTGCGCTTGCTCCATTTATTTACACCATCGTTGGCGTTAGAGTTGCGGATGTTGTAGCTCATCACCCTTACCTGCGCAGTGGTTGAAAGAACAAAAAAAAGCAGCGCAACAGAAACTAAATATCTCATAACAGTTATTGTTTAGCGAAAGTGCCTATATTTTTTGGTTCTTTAGCGCAGTAGAAAAACAGGAATATGAAATACACCCGAATGCCTATCGAAATTGAATCGCCCGAAGAAATGGGCTATGGAAACATTCGCTACAACCTTGCCGAAAGTTCGGTGCGCGATATTTACCTGCGCGATTTGAATGTTGATTTAAAAGACCTCGTTCTTTTTTATGGCGAGCACAAAGGCATTGCAAAACTCCGCGAAGCCATAAAAGAAGAAAGCAAAGTTGTTACTACCGATGATGTGCTGGTAACTACCGGTGCAGCAACAGCTCTGTTTATTGTGGCTACTACTTTGCTGAACCCAAGCGACCACTTAATTGTTATTCGCCCCAACTATGGCACTAATCTCGAAACTCCCCGCGCAATTAATTGCGCCATGAGCATTATTGATTTGAAGTTTGAAAACAATTTCGAAATGGATGTGAATGAAATTCGTAAGGCCATTCAACCTAATACTAAACTCATCAGCATTACTAATCCGCATAACCCAACGGGTAAGGTTTTCGATGAGAAATTGATTCAGCAATTGGTTCAATTGGCGGAAGAAAGCAATTGCCGTTTGCTGGTAGATGAAACCTACCGCGATTTGAACTTTCAAACAGAGTTGAAACCATACGTAGCAGAACTATCCGACAAAGTAATTTCTGTCTCTTCCGTTTCAAAATCGTTTGGCGCACCGGGTGTGCGTATTGGCTGGTTGATTTGTCGTGATAAAAAACTGATGCATGATTTCCTGGCAGCCAAAGAACAAATCTGTTTATGCAATTCAGTAGTTGACGAGGAAATTGCTTTTCATCTTTTGCATAACAAGAAGGCAATTCTTGAAAAGAACCACGAGCACATCCGCACCAACTTCGCTTACTTTAAACATTGGTTTGCGCAGCAGGAATATTTAGAATGGGTAGAGCCACAAGCGGGCGTAGTTTGCTTTCCGCGCTTAAAGGCAAATTATAAAATGGATGCAGAGAAATTTTACGACACAATGTTTTCAAAATACGGAACTATAGTTGGTCCGGGGCATTGGTTTGAGCAAAACAAAATTTATATGCGTATTGGCTTTGGTTACCCTACTCTGGATGAATTGAAAACGGGACTAGATAATCTGAATGAGTGTTGTAAATCTTCCCTTGCATGAATGCTTTCAACAAATGTTGAATACCACACAAATGCATAGTTCCGATATTTTTATTTTCGTTCCCTCATGCAGCAATACCACGATTTACTAAAGCATATAATTGATAAAGGCGTTTGGAAAGACGACCGCACCGGAACCGGAACCACCAGCGTGTTTGGTTATCAAATGCGGTTTAACTTAGAAGATGGGTTTCCGTTGCTCACCACCAAAAAGGTTTT
>CAMBIM010000221.1 GCA_945867505.1 Chitinophaga pinensis | reverse complement strand
CTTTTCTTCATGAGCATTCAGGGTATAATTACTTGCGCAAAAGAAAATCTTTGGCTTCTCTATATTTTTTGTGTCCTTACTAATCTGTGAATGATGTAACTATTCTCCGAAATCCATCTAACTTTGTGCTAAACAGTATTATGGCTTTCCCCATTTTTTTCAAAGACCCTCAATTGCTTGCAGAGTTCAACAAGCATGCGCGTGTTAGGCACTTTTCAGCAGATGATGTGCTGATGTATGCGGGCGATAAAATTGTTTTTGTTCCTATTGTAATGAAAGGAAGCATTCGTGTGATACGGGTGAATGAAGATGGTCGTGAGGTTTTCCTTTATCATATTCATCCGGGTCAAACCTGTGCTATGTCGCTCAATTGCTGTAGAGCAAATCAAATAAGCATGATTAAAGCGGTGTCCGAAGATGATACCGAAGTGTATATGATACCGGCTGAACTTGTAGATGAATGGTTTCGTTTCCGCGAGTGGAAAGAGTTTGTGAATAATACTTATGCAATTCGCTATGCTGAACTGATGAATGTAATTGACCTCATTGCTTTCAGCAATATGGATGCACAATTGCTTCATTATTTGCAAAAGCGTTCGCAGGCGTTAAACACCAAAGCACTACATATTACTCACCAACAAATTGCCGATGAATTGCACACCCACCGCGAAGCGGTGAGTCGTTTGCTTCGCCAGATGGAGCAGAAAAATTTAGTAAAGCTCGGGAGAAACGTAATTGAACTATTCGACTGAGCAAACTCATTGCTCTATGTAACAAATGTTCCCATTCGTCATTTGGTAGTGATGCATCTTCGCATCACTAAAACAAAATTATATGAAACCAAACATGGGAACCTTCGACCGCATCATGCGTTTACTCGCAGCTGCATTAGTTATTGCTCTTTATTTTATGAACGTCATCAGCGGAACCGGAGCTATTGTTCTATTAGTTTTTGCGGGAATATTCATCCTCACATCACTTATCAGTTTCTGTCCGCTTTATCTTCCATTCGGACTTTCAACCAAGAAAGAACAGAAGTAAAATGACACCTACGCAAATAATTATAACCGGGCTTATTGGTCTGGCTGCGGGAGTGTTGAGCGGCCTATTAGGGCTGGGTGGTGCAATTGTTATCATTCCTGCTTTAGTAATGCTGCTCGGTTTCTCTCAGCAAATGGCACAAGGAACAACCCTCATCATGATGGTATTACCGGTGGGCGCCTTAGCCGCCTGGCAATACTACCAGCAGGGTTTTGTAGATATTAAAACAGCACTGATACTGGCTGCCATGTTTTTTATCGGAGGCTACTTCGGAGCTAAGTTTGCTATTCACATACCACAAGAGACCATGAAAAAAGGATTTGCTGTTGTGTTAGTGTTAATAGCTGTAAAAATGTGGTTTGATACTAAGTGATTCTTGCCTTATGCAACAAATGTTCCCAACCACAGTTTTTCAGTAACGCATCTTTGCATCGTAAAACAAAAAACAACAACTATGAAAGTAGAACAGATTTATACAGGATGTATTGCACACGCAGCTTATTATTTAGAAAGTAATGGCGAAGCAGCCATCTTCGATCCGCTAAGAGAAGTGCAACCATACATTGAACGCGCTTTTAAAGACAATGCAAAAATCAAGTATGTATTCGAAACACATTTTCATGCAGATTTTGTAAGCGGCCATTTAGATTTAGCCAAGAAGACCGGAGCACAAATTGTTTATGGCCCCACTGCCAAACCTGGCTTTGATGCAATAGTGGCAGAAGACAATCAGATTTTTAAAGTAGGTAATTATGTTGTAAAGGTTATTCATACACCAGGTCACACCATGGAAAGCACTACCTATCTTTTGATAGATGAAAACGGAAAGGAACACGGAATTATTACTGGTGACACCTTATTTATTGGTGATGTAGGAAGACCGGACTTAGCACAGCATGTAATTGCGGATCTTACCGAAGAAAAACTAGCGGCACATCTTTATGACTCGCTAAGAAATAAGATAATGCCGTTGAGCGATGACTTAATAGTTTATCCTAATCACGGAGCAGGAAGTGCCTGTGGCAAAATGATGAGTAAGGAAACCACCGATACTTTGGGCAACCAAAAGAAGTTCAACTACGCTTTGCGGGCAAATATGAGTAAAGAAGAATTTATCAAATCGCTGCTCACCGGTTTAACTGCGCCTCCGGGATACTTTCCTAAAAATGTTTTGATGAACATTAAAGGATACGAGAGTTTAGATACTATCATGGATAGAGGAAAGAAACCTTTGAATGTAAATGAGTTTGAAGTAGTGGCTACTGAAACTCAGGCTTTGGTTTTAGACACCCGCAACGCAGAGGACTTTGCCAAAGGATACATTCCTAATAGTATAAACATTGCGCTTGATGGGAGTTTTGCCATGTGGGTGGGAGAGATGATTACTGATATTAAGCAGGAAATAATGCTGATAACTTACGAAGGCAAAGAAGAAGAAGCCATCATCCGTTTGTCAAGAGTAGGTTATGATAATGCGATAGGTTATTTGAAAGGCGGCTTTGATGCCTGGAAAAATTCAGGAAAAGAAATTGAAACTATAAACAGAGTTACGGCTGAAGAATTTGCCAGAAAATATTCGACCGAAAAACTGGTGATTATAGATGTTAGAAAGAAAAGTGAGTTCGATTCGCAACATGTAGTTGATGCGCTGAACATTCCGCTCAATCAAATCAATAATCATTTAGCCGAATTTCCGAAAGATAAACCTTTCATACTAAACTGTGCTGGTGGTTACCGCAGTATGATTGCGGCATCGCTACTTAAACAAAGAGGCTTCGACAATTTTACAGATGTAATTGGTGGATTTACCGAGATAGAAAAGACCGATGTGCCCAAAACAAGTTACGTATGCCCAACTACTTTACTATAAAAACGAAAAATGGAATTCATAAATAAATATAAACTCACTTTTATTGGAATTGCTGTGGGAGCAGTTGGTGGCTACCTCTATTATCATTTTGTGGGCTGCGCCAGCGGAACTTGTGCTATTACTTCTAACCCATTGAACAGCACTTTGTATGGGGCTATGATGGGTGGATCGCTGGTAAACACTTTTAAAAAAGATGACGCTAAAACTGATATCAATGAAAAGTGAAAACATTATTGTAGCCAACCTGAAATGCAGTGGCTGCGCTAATACCATTACAAAGGAACTTCTGAAACTACCGGGAATGAAAACCGTGGAAGTGGACAACGATAAAGACCAGGTAGCCGTTTTTTACGAAGGTCTCGAGAGGAATGCGATAACGGAGAAACTTCACTCGTTAGGATATCCGGAAGCAACGGAAGAGAATGGCTTGTTACTTCAGTTAAAAAGTTTTTCAAGTTGTATGATTGGAAGAATAAATAATTCAATAAACTAAAAATTAAAAATCATGAGTAACAAGCAAACAATCGTAGATGTAAGAACACCTGGAGAATTTATGGGCGGACATGTAGACGGGAGCATTAATATTCCGTTACAGGAAATTCAGGAACGCTTGGAAGAAGTTAAGGCATTGCCGCAGCCCATTGTTCTTTGCTGTGCCAGTGGTAACCGAAGCGGACAAGCCACTTCATTTTTGAAGAGCCACGGAGTTGAATGTTCGAATGGAGGAAGTTGGGTAGACGTAAACTGCGCTTGCTAAAACTGTAAGATGGAACAAAAAGAAGATTTGCAATGTTGTGTTACCACTTGTGGTTTGCCTTTAAATGCAAACTACTGGGATAGCCAGTATCAGAACAACGAAACCGGCTGGGACTTGAATGGAGTTTCTCCGCCACTCAAAGAATTTATTGATACGCTTACCGACAAAGCAATGTCTATTCTCATTCCCGGTTGCGGTAACGCTTATGAAGCAGAATATCTATTAGATAAGGGTTTTACAAACGTTACGCTGATTGATATTTCTTCATCGCTGGTTGAACGGTTAAATGAAAAGTTTACCGGTAGACCGATTCAGATTCTTCATGCCGATTTTTTCGACCATCAAGGCAAATGCGATTTGATATTGGAGCAAACTTTCTTCTGCGCTATCGACCCATCACTTCGCGCACGTTATGCCAATAAGAGTTTTAATCTATTGAACGAAGGCGGAAGAGTAGCCGGATTGATGTTCGGTGTAGAATTTGAAAAAGCGGGTCCACCATTTGGCGGAAAGAAAGAAGACTATGCAAAATTATTTGAGCCGCTTTTTAATCTGCTTCAGTTTGACACCTGCACCAACTCTATTAAACCACGAATGGGCAAGGAACTTTTTATAGAAATGGACAAGAAGAAGCTTCCTTTTGGCTCTTTGCTTTAAAATGATTTTAAAAACAAAAAACAAACAAAATGATAAATACAATTAAACAGCTTCTCGGCTTTGGTCCGAAAGTAGATTACAAAGAACTGATGAAACAGGATGCTACTATTATTGACGTGCGCACCAAAACTGAATATCAGCAGGGCCACATCAAGGGCTCAATAAACGTTCCGTTAAATAATCTTTCCAATCATTATTCAAAGTTGAATAAAACCA
>CAMBIM010000220.1 GCA_945867505.1 Chitinophaga pinensis | reverse complement strand
GCACGGGTATTAGATAGTCTCATTTCAACCGGTTCAATAAATTTTTACCGCTTACTGCACTGGCAGTAATTAAGCCGCTGAATAATGCTCCGCCAATTCCGCAGCTAACAATATCCTGACCGGTGAGGTAAAGATTTTTAACCGGTGTTCTGGCTTTTAAGAATTTTTGTTCAAAGCGTTTGGTAGTATGGTCTATGCCATAAATTTCACCGTATTCGTAATTGGCAAAGTGTGCGGTGCTTAGTGGAGTAGAAAGTTCGTAGTAATCAATCTTGCCCCGCAATTCCGGATGACGTTTGTAGAGAGCTTCTAACAAACGTTGCGCTAACTTTTCTTTAAATGCATTGTAATCTTCTCCTCGTTTCATCCAGCGTTTATCTTTCCATTTTTCATACCAGGCATAAGGCGATAGCGTTACAATTTCAATAGTTGTTTTACCGGCATATCGGTTATCCCAATCGGGGTCTTTGGAGGATGGGAAAGAAATATACACCACCGGTAGCTCTGCATCGGGATTGTTTACATAGTCTGCTATGTTTTTATCGTGATCGTAGTTATCTGGAAAAATCCAGTAGTTGCTCTTGCCTAATTTTAAAGTTTCGTTGCTTTCGTTTATGCCAATGTATAAACAAACATGCCCTACCGATGGCTGAATGTTTTCAAAGAGCTTTTCTGTTTGCAATTCTTTTTTCTGTTGCTCCGGCAGCAAATGTTTGTAGGTAGTATAAATTCCAGCATCGCTGATAACCACCGGTGCAAAAAAATCTTTACCATCATACATTTTTACGCCAATGGCTTTTCCGTTTTTAATCAATATTTCTTTTACTTCTGCATTAGTAAATACTTCGCCACCAGCATTTAAAATTGTTGGCGCTACAGTTTCATAAATCTGTTGCGCACCACCTACAGGGTAGCATGCCCCTTTCATATAATGTTTAATTAAGGCTGCGTGCATTAAAAAACTACTCTGTGCCGGAGGTAAACCATAATCGCCATACTGACCGGTAAGCACGGCTATTAGTTTTTTATTTTTAGTCAACCCTTCTAAAACTTCAAGCGTTGTTTTGTTTCCTTTCAATCCGCTTTTGCGCAATAAGTTTCCGAACAAAGCACTTATCCAGTTTGGTAATAATTTTTCTGCAAAAAACCAACGCTGATTTTTTTGGGTTGCGTAAATCAATTCTACGTATTCATCAATTGCTTTTTCTTCACCGGGGAAGTAGGATTTTATTTTCGCTTTAAATTCTTCGGTACCGGCTACAAAATCGTACCGGTCATCACCAAAATACATCACGTCATAAGGGCTACCCATCTCCTCCCATTTCATTTTACCACCTGTAATGTAATTGAACATCTTATGCAGCTCGGTATGCTCGCGGTGCACATCGCCTACATAATGCACGCCTACATCCCACTCGTATTTATTGCGTTTGAATACGTGCGTAAAGCCACCGGGCGTGTAGTGGCGTTCCAGCACCAACACTTTCTTCCCCTCTTTTGCTAAAAACGCACCGGTGGCAATGCCACCCATACCCGAGCCTATAATAATAGCATCGAAAGTGCCTTCAATTTTTTGTTGTTTGTACGATTTGGAAAGAGAAGCCATAGTGGGTTTATAATTATTGAATCAGTGAATTAAATTGGAAGATAAGAGAAGCCACTAATTTCACGAATTTGTTTGGAAGGCAAATTTATTTCCGTTTTTAATTCGTAAGATTAGTGGCTTTGTATTTTTGGATTATTCAACTTACAAATGCCGCTTAAATTAAAAATGCGGAACCTGAATTTTTACATTCTGTGTTCCGCATTTTTGAGTTAACGTTATAACTGGAAATGTTATTTCTTCTTTTTTGCAGCCTTCTTAGCCACCGGTTTAGCCTTTTTAGCAGGTTTAGCGGCTACCGCTTTTTTAGCTGGCTTTACGGGCTTTTCTTTTTTAGCAGGTTTAGCTGCTACAGCTTTTTTAGCCGGCTTTGCAGGCTTTTCTTTTTTAGCTGGTTTAGCGGGTGCTTCTGCTTTTTTTGCAGGCTCTGCGGCTCTTGCCGGTTTAGCGCCTCTTACATATTTGTTAGGCACTTCGCGCGGACGGTCAAGACGCATTTTCTTTACGCGTTTTTCTTCGGCAGCCGGTTCTAAGTTTAACCACCTGTCGCGTTTGTGTTCGCCCAGTATTACTACTTCTTTATTAGTGCCATACATAATAGCGGCATCTTTCATATCATGCTCGGTATCAAAATGAATTTTCATGCCTGCGTTTGCGCCTTTGTTGCGAACTTCAATATAAAATCCGTC
Source organism: Chitinophaga pinensis (assembly GCA_945867505.1). Classification (GTDB taxonomy): domain Bacteria; phylum Bacteroidota; class Bacteroidia; order Chitinophagales; family LD1; genus Bog-950. Next base: position 2,264 of record CAMBIM010000220.1, on the reverse strand, counting down.
TTTAAATCGTTTTGGTTTGGTAGGTGGTCTGCCCATAAGTATAAATTTTGAAGTCGAAAAATACACTTTTAATTGAAAGTGCAAAATGCGTGGGAGATATCTGTATCTCTACCCAAGATACTTTTAGTTAAACACTGCCAGCAGATTTGCCTTGCGGGCATTTTTTTTAGTTTTCGGGTAACTTTCCATATTATTTTGTATGAACAACAATTACTATTTGTGGCTACGTATGATAGTTTTCCCTATAAAAAGGAACAAAACCCCAAAACTGTAATTAAAACCTTGTATTTAGGATTAATTACCTATTTAAACCATCTACAAATATTAACTTTCGTTTAACAGAAATACAATATGTAAACTGTTGTAAATGCCAAAAAAATGATATTTTTGCGAAAAATAAGCATAACCGCGCCTGACGCAATAGTTATCTTGTTTTATTAACTAGATGAGGAATTTTAACGCAAAGTCATTTTTAGTAGAAGTAAAAAATAAATGCAACCCAGGTGGGTTGACATTATTGCACACCGCATGTGTATTGTGCACGGCACTATGTACACCATTATTAGTTAACATGTAATTATACGCAGAGGAACGGATTAAAGATTCGCTCCTTTTTTTATTTAATAGAAAAGCATTCAATTATGGTAAAGTTTTCACTCCGCACTAATTCTTCTCTTTCTTTAAAGACTATATATATGAGGAAAAATTTCTCAGCGCTTACGCGCCAGTTGTTCTGTTTTCTGTTGCTGGCATTTAGTATAGCCGTGCAACCTGTTCAAGCTAAGGTGGGCGATAAGCCAGTTAGCAAAGAACAGATGAAACAATTGGTTAAAGAAACCAACAACACCATCTCGTTTATTGAGAATAAGGGACAGTGGGATGCTGATGTTAAGGTGGCTGGTAATACCAACATTGGTAACATGTATATAAAGAATGACCACATTCACTTCCTCTCTTTTAAAGAAGATGCGCATGAAGCTGGAGAAGAGGAAACTGCTGAAGAGGAAGAAGCGGAGGCTAATGAGCCAAAGCAGGTTCATGGTTGGGGAATTTACCTGGACGGATCTAACCCGAACTACACCGTTAGTAAGGAGAAAGAACTACCTACTAAGTACAATTACTTTATAGGTAAAGATTATAACGCCAGCGATGTTTCGGCATTTGGTGAAGTAACGATGAATGACATATATAAGGGAATTGACCTTCGTATATATAGTCAGCAAAGTCATGTTATGGAGTTTGACTGGTTGGTAAATGCCGGTTCAGATTTCAGAAATATTAAAATGCGTTTTAAAGGTCAGCAAGGTTTAAGGCTTGATGAAAACGGAAACCTTAGCGTAAAGCTGAACTTTGATGAGGTTAAATTTGACATACCGGAAGCTTACCAGGTTATTAACGGTAAGAAGGTATTGATTAAAATGGCATTTGATGTTAATGGGGAAGTGGCGTCTTTTAAAGCCATCAGTAAAATTGATGAACGCTATGATTTAGTTATTGACCCGAGTTTAAAATGGGGAACATTTTTTGAGAATAATGACGATAATTTTGATGAATATCTTTTTGCCGTTGATTTAGATAATCAGGGTAATGTTTACTGCGGAGGTAATATTAACGTGCAACTAACATCCGGTGCTGGAGGTTATATTAACCCGGCCAGCTTATTCGGATACGATGCTACATACAATACCAACGTAGATGGGATCATCTACAAACTAAGATTTGACGGAAAGGTCATATTGGCAATAACCTATTTTGGAACAACAGTTAATGACCGTTTGTACGGCTTATCCCTTTCTCCTGATAAATCAACAGTTTTCTTTTGCGGTTTAACAGCGGGCACATTACCAACCGGATCTACTGCAGCATTTGATGGGACTATAAGTACAAGTACTGACGGTTTTGTTGGAGTATTAGACGCTGCTGCTTTAAGTAATCTTCAATATACTTCTTATATAGGAGGTAATGGAAATTCTGATGAAATGTCTTCTATCAGAGCATTATCCAATAATAGTTTTGTGGTGGGGGGGCACGTAAATGCAGCATTGACAACTGCTGCACCAAACTATATTTTAAATGCCTATGATGCAACTTATTCCGGAAGCGATGAAATGTATATTGCCAAGTTTACCGGTTTTAATACGCTTGTATTTGGTACTTATATAGGAGGAACGGGTATTGATTTGTTGAATGATATTCAGATTTTTAGTGATGGCGCCATAGCCTTTTCAGGAGAATCGGATAATGCAACAAGCTTCCCTGCTCTG
>CAMBIM010000219.1 GCA_945867505.1 Chitinophaga pinensis | reverse complement strand
CCTAACTTAAGTATAAATACGCCTGCTCAACTTACCTGCACATCTTCAAGTGCTAATCTTTCAGCTAATTCAACTACTCCTAATGCAGCTTATGCTTGGAGTGGTGGTGGAACAACAAGTTCGAAAACTGTAACATCAGCAAATACTTACTCTGTTACGGTTACTGACCCGTCAAATGGTTGCAGTGCTTCTGCATCGGTTGCAGTAAATCAAAATATAACAACTCCGAACGTTAGCATTCAACCGCATGATTCTTTAACTTGTGCAAATACGAGTGTTACTCTTACTTCTAGTTCAACAACTTCAGGTTTAGTCTATAGTTGGAGTAATGGGGCGACCTCCAGTTCAACTTCCGTTACAACATCCGGATTATATTCAGTAACCGTAACGGATGCTGTAAACGGATGTACCTCAACTACCGGCACTTCGGTAATTTCTCTTGATAATACCTTAAGCTTAAGCACGACCGTTGTAAATGCAAGTTGTACAAGTAATAACGGAAGCATTAGTGTCATAGTCAATTCAGGTTCTGCAACGGCCTATAACTGGAACAACAGCGAAAACACTGCTACTATATCGAACCTTGTTAGTGGTATCTATACGGTAACCGTAACCGGTGCTGGCGGATGTACTGCTACAGCAAGTGCAACGGTGCTTTCAAGCAATACACTAAATATTTCTTCTTCATCAATTAATACAACTTGCGGAAATGCTAACGGAAGCGCTACAGTGAGCTTAATATCAGGAGCAGCCACTGGTTATTTATGGAGCAATGGAGGCACGGGCAATACAGTATCTAATCTGGCTGCTGGATCCTATTCAGTTACGGTTACCGGAGCAGGGGGGTGCAGCGCTACAGCAAACGTGAATGTAAATTCAAGTTCAGTTTCTCCGGTTACAATTACAGCTAATCAAACGGTAATTTGTTCCAGCGACAGCGTCCAGCTATGTGCTCCTTCCGGTTACTCTTCCTATCAATGGAATACAGGTGCAACATCTACATGTATTTATACTAAGCAGGCAGGTAATTATTATTTAACCGTTACAGATAATGCTGGATGTACTGTAGCGTCTAATCACTTAACGATTAATGTACATCCTCAACCACCGGTATCCATCAGCGTTAACGGAGATTCCCTGCTGTCTTACAACGCCTTAACCTATCAATGGTATTTTAACGAAACAATTATTAATGGGGCAACTTCCCCATTGCTGATTGCTTCGCAAACCGGATACTATACAGTTTTAGTAAGTGATTCCACAGGATGTACTGCACTTTCTATACCGGTTCTAGTTACCATCACAGCCATCAATGAAGTGGAAAAAGAGTCATTGAATGTATATCCAAATCCTATTGAAAGCGGAAACTGGACCTTAGATTGTGGAGTTGATTTAATAGGAAGTGATATTCTAATTTTTGATAATAACGGAAGATTGGTTTATCAATCCGAAATCGTCAAACCAAAATCGCAAATAGATCTAATTGTTGCCAGAGGAATTTATCTAATGCGGATTAACTCAACCCGGGGAAGTGTAACACGAAAGTTAATTAAACTGTAAAAGGTCATTCCATTTATTTGATTTTCATTTCTGTAAACAAATAAGGGAAACTACAGCTGCCCTTTAAAACGTTGAAAACTGACCATGCACCAAGTACGGCTTTTTTACACCTTCGGCACATAAACCACCAACATGGCATCCAAACAATCCACTTTTGCGGCAGTTATTTCCATCTTCTTTTTCTGGGGCTTTATGGCTGCCAGCAATGGTATCTTTATTCCGTTTTGTAAAGACCACTTTCAACTCACGCAGTTTCAAAGTCAGCTGATAGATTCTACTTTTTACGGAGGCTATTTCATCGGTTCGCTCTTGCTTTTCATCTATACTTATTTCAGCAAGAAAGATTTTGTGATAGAGCACGGCTACCCCAAATCGTTTTCCATAGGGCTGATTATTTCTGCCTTTGGTGCTCTGTGCATGATTCCCTCTTTGCACCTGGGTAGCTACCCTTTAATTCTTACTTCGTTCTTTTTGATAGCGCTTGGTTTCAGTTTGCAGCAAACTGCCGCCAATCCCTTTGTGGTGTTGCTGGGTGAGCAGCGCACCGGTGCCCACCGGTTGAGTCTTGCCGGAGGTATTAACTCGGTAGGCACCACTATCGGCCCGCTGATTGTAGCTTACTTTCTATTTGGCAGCATTGCGGGCAGCGCACAGCCCGTAGAGTTAAAGAGCGTGGATACTCTTTACATTGGTTTGATTGTGTTGTTCCTTACCCTGGCGTTTATTTTACGCTCTATTAAAGTAGAAGAACAAACGCAAACCAGCGAGCAATCGTTTTCGTTTGCTGCTTTAAAATATCCGCAACTGCTGCTGGGCATGGTGGCTATTTTTGTGTATGTGGGGGTAGAAGTAACCATACAAAGCCATATGGGCGCGCTGTTAAACACGCCCGAATACGGAAGCATTCCGAAAGAATTGCTGTTCCCTTTCATATCGCTCTACTGGGGCAGTTTAATGATTGGCCGTTGGACCGGTTCGGCAGAAGCCTTGACCGATAAGGTGAAACTGAAGAAAGCCTTGCTGATTGCTTTGCCGTTTCTGGCGTTTGCACTGGTGTATGGAGTTAACGCTATTAAAGCACAGAGCATACCGGAGATAAACCTGAACACGCTATTCATTCCTTACTTAGGCTTTGTGGCACTGATGGTAGCGGTGGCTTATTTCACCATCGAGAACTCGGCTAAAATGTTGCTGGCCTTCTCCCTTGCTGCTACGGCTTGCATGGTTGGCGGATTAATGACCACCGGTAACCTGTCGGTGATGTTCTTCATGAGCGGAGGTTTATGGTGTTCGGTAATGTGGCCTTGCATCTTCTCGCAAGCCATTAAGAACCTTGGTTCGTATACCTCACAGGCATCGGCATTCTTAATTATGATGATATTGGGTGGTGCCGTTATACCACCGTTTCAGGGATGGCTGGCAGATGCTACCACCATTAAAATGTCGTATATCGTTACACCATTCTGCTTTGCCTACTTAACCTTCTACGGATGGAAGATGATGGGCATTAAAAGCGAAGATGGCAACGCGAAAGTGGTTGGTCATTAATGGTATGTCACCCTGAGCGTAGTCGAAGGGTTTGTGCCAGGATGCTTGGACTTCGCTCAGCATGACATAGGAACAGAGAGAGTCTATCTTAATCTATCTAAACTTCTAATCTTCTCTTCATCTTTACGGATGTAAACGATGGCTAGAATTTCAAGCACAACAGCCACGGCTGAAAACACATTCCATTCGCGGAATACTACATCGCCCATAAACACCTTGGTCTGATATTTATAGAACACAAACGCCTGTGCCGATACAATTACCAATATAGCAAACCAGCACAGCAAAGTTTGCAGGCTTCTTTTCTTAAAAAGGAAAATAGAGATAAGTGTAAACCCGATGGCGGTTAACACCAGAATGGCGTTGATGAAATAGATATAAGGTTGCTGCATAAACGGCAACGTATGCGTTACTTCAAATCCTTTTGTCGAATCGCTGAAGTGAGGAGCCTCCACTGTAATCAAGGGCAGCCATAAAAATAAACCGAGTGCAACAATGGCAAGAAGAAGAAATACGGTTTGAATTCGTTGTATCATGTATGAAGATTTTGAAAAGTTATTTTAGCCGCGCAAACGTAAAATATTTCGCTACATGAATGCATATATAGTAGATGCCATCCGCACACCAATAGGCAAATTTAACGGTGCCTTAAGCACTGTCCGCCCCGATGATTTAGCGGCTTTGGTAATAAAGAAGTTGGTGGAGAGAAATTCTTCTTGGTTAGATGTAAAGCAAATTGAAGAAGTGATTTTAGGAGCTGCTAACCAAAGCGGAGAAGATAACCGCAACGTAGCGCGTATGGCTGCTTTGCTGGCGGGCTTGCCTATCGAAGTAAGCGGAGTAACCGTTAACCGTTTATGCGCTTCGGGTCTGCAGGCCATTGCCGATGCCGGCCGAGCCATAAAGGTGGGTGATGGTGAAATTTATATTGCCGGTGGTGTGGAAAGTATGACCCGCGCACCGTATGTGTTATCTAAAGCCCCCACCGGTTTCGACCGCGCACAGCAAATGGTAGATACCGTTATCGGCTGGAGATTCACCAACAAAAACTTTCCGAAGGAAACCACGTACAGCATGGGCGAAACGGCAGAGAACGTAGCCAAGAAATGGAACATTACCCGCGAAGAGCAGGATGAGTTTGCTTACCGCAGCCAGGTGATGTATAACAAGGCGCATGTGGCTGAAAAGTTTGAAGATGAAATGGTGCCGGTAGATATAGATAAAGGCAAAGGGGAGAAAGTATTTTTTGCGCAGGATGAACATCCGCGCTTAAGTTCTTTACAAGACCTGGCTAAACTGAAACCTGCTTTTGTAAAAGACGGAACAGTTACTGCGGCTAATTCATCGGGCATTAATGATGGTGCAGCAGCTACCCTGGTAGTAAGCGAATACATGGTAAAGAAATTTGATTTAAAGCCTCTTGCACGAATTGTATCCGTAGGTGCAGCCGGTGTTGACCCTGCTTATATGGGTATTGGTCCCGTACCGGC
>CAMBIM010000218.1 GCA_945867505.1 Chitinophaga pinensis | reverse complement strand
GCATTAAAGGGTGCTATTATTTCGCACTGCGGAAACATAGCAATGGTGGATGTAACCCACTCGCTTAAGCAATTTGATATTAAAGAAGCGGCATACACTGTTCGCAACGCTTATAAATATTTCCCTAAAGGAAGCATACATTTAGTTCATGTAAATGCTTCGGAAGCTGATGGTAAATTATTGGTGGCTACTGTAGATGGACATTACTTCATTACCTTCGATAACGGTTTTCTTTCCTTGGCGTTTGAAAAAACGCCTCACCAAACCTACCAGGTAAATGATGAGTTGCTGGAAAATAATTCGTTGTTATATGAAGATGCCATTGCTAAAATAATTGAGCTCCTAGAAAAGGAATATTTGCCGAAGGACTTTGGGCACCTTACAACAGAAACCATAAACTTCCGCTCCCTGCAACCTATTTCCTCTGTTGGTTCTATTCGCGGAACAATTGTAAACATTGACCACTTTGGCAATGCTACTACCAACATTAACCGCAAAATGTTTGATGATTACATAGGCGAAAAACGATTTACCGTATTAGCTAATGTTGGTCAGTCTAAAATCATCAGTAAAACTTATTCGGATATTGAGGAAGGTGAAATGGTTTGTTTGTTCAACGCCTCCGGTTATTTAGAAGTAGCGATGAATAAGGGTAAGGCTGAACTACTGATGGGTTTGAAGATCGATATGCCGGTGATGATAATTGTTGATTAAAACCTCATCCCTAACCCTTCTCCGAGGGAGAAGGGAACAAAAACAACTATGCTAACACGAATTGTAAAACTCACATTTGCTCCCGATAAAGTTTCTGACTTCTTACAAGTATTTGATGAACGAAAAGAAATGATTGCTTCGTTTGAAGGTTGCACCAGTGTAGAGCTGCTGCGCGACATCAACAACCCAAACATCTTTTTTACTTATAGTAAATGGAACAATGAGCAAAGTTTAGAGAACTACCGTAAATCTGAACTATTCAACACCGTTTGGGATACCGTAAAAAAATGGTTTGTCGGTAAGCCAGAGGCATGGAGCGTAACTAATGAATGGTAAATAGCTGCTATGAACTACAAAGAAATTGATATTGAAGTATTGCTTGACATTGCCGTAAAAGCCGGTGATGCTATTATGGAAATTTACGTGCGCGATTTTGCGGTAGAGATAAAAGACGATAAATCACCACTTACTGAAGCCGATAAGAAATCGAACGCAGTGATATTGGAAGGCTTGAAGAAACACTATCCGGCTATTCCTTTCATATCGGAAGAAACAAAACTTACTCCTTATGCTGAACGCAAAAACTGGAATCGCTTTTGGCTGATTGACCCTATTGACGGCACTAAAGAGTTTATTAAGAAGAACGGTGAGTTTACGGTAAACATTGCTTTAATTGAAGATGGCGTACCGGTAGTTGGTGTGGTGCATGTACCCGCGCAGAACAAAACATATTATGGTGTAAAGGGAGAAGGCTCTTTCAAATTCCAAATTCCAAATTCCAAATTCCAAATTTCTAATCCGGTTCACTATTCTGCAAAGCAAAAAGTTGTAGTAGTTGCCAGCCGTTCGCATTTAAGCGATGAAACTTTGCAGTTTGTTGAAGACCTGAAAGCACAGGGCAAGGAGGTAGACTTTCTTTCTTCGGGCAGTTCTTTAAAGTTTTGTTTAGTGGCAGAAGGTGCGGCAGATGTTTATCCGCGCTTTGGCCCAACCATGGAGTGGGATACCGGTGCAGCCCATGCTGTGGCTTTGTATGCAGGCAAAAATGTAATCAATTTCGAAACCAAGCAACCGCTGGTTTATAATAAAGAGAACCTGCTTAATCCTTTTTTTATTGTGGAATAGCGTCTAGCTCCTGCTTCTTTAAATGTGAAAGTCTTTTCGCTGGCTTTTGCCATGCTTATTGTAATGTTACAATGCCTATAGTAACTTTCTCCTATGCCCGTTGTAACGTTACAATGCCTATAGTAACTTTCCCCTATACCCATTTTAACGTTACAATGCCTATGGTAACTTTTTCCTATGCCCTTTGTCATGTTACAATGCCTATGGCAACTTTCTGACAAGCCATTTGTAAGGTTACAAGGGATATGTTAACTTTCCGACACGGTTGTTGTAACGTTACAAGGCAGTTTTATTATCACCAAAGCCTTAAATACAAAATCCCTTCCCGGTTTACACCAAGAAGGGATTTTGTATTTAAGTCCCCTTAAGGGGATTTTAGGAGGTTGGATTACATCATTCCACCCATTCCGCCAGGCATACCACCGCCCATTCCGCTCATATCAGGCATTCCACCTTTTTCAGCCGGTTTGTCGGTAATTACCACTTCGGTAGTTAATAACATAGAAGCGATAGACGCTGCATTTTCTAATGCAATACGGGTAACCTTAGTAGGGTCAATAACACCAGCCTTCTTCAAGCTTTCGTAAACATCCGTGCGGGCATTGTAACCAAAGTCATCTTTGCCTTCGCGAACTTTTTGAACTACGATAGAACCTTCTAAACCGCTGTTCAAAACAATTTGACGCAATGGTTCTTCAATTGCTCTGCGAACAATTGCAATACCGGTAGTTTCATCATCGTTATCGCCTTTCAGTTTTTCTAAAGAAGATTGCGCGCGGATGTAAGCTACACCTCCACCGGCAATAATACCTTCCTGAACCGCAGCGCGTGTTGCATGCAATGCATCATCTACACGGTCTTTCTTTTCTTTCATTTCTACTTCTGTTGGAGCACCGATGTAAAGAACGGCAACACCACCCGAAAGCTTAGCTAAACGCTCTTGTAATTTTTCGCGATCGTAATCAGAGGTTGTTTTTTCAATTTGAGCTTTAATTTCGGCAACGCGACCTACAATTTGTTCTTTTTCGCCTTTACCGTTTACGATTGTAGTGTTGTCTTTATCAACCGTAATTTTTTCTGCCTGACCTAAGTAAGAAAGGTCTGCGTTCTCTAATTTGTAACCCATTTCTTCGCTGATGCAGATACCACCTGTAAGAATGGCAATGTCTTTCAACATTTCCTTTCTGCGGTCGCCAAAGCCCGGAGCCTTAACAGCAGCCACCTTGATAGTTCCGCGAAGTTTGTTTACTACTAATGTAGCCAACGCTTCTCCGTCAACTTCTTCAGCAATAATCAATAACGGACGACCAGCCTGTGCAGTTTTTTCCAGGATAGGAAGTAACTCGCGCATGTTGCTGATTTTCTTATCGTAAATAAGAATGAAAGGAGAATCTAATTCTGCTTCCATGTTCTCTGCATTAGTAACAAAGTATGGAGATAAGTAACCACGGTCAAACTGCATACCTTCTACAGTCTTCACTTCGGTTTCGGTTCCCTTAGCTTCTTCTACTGTAATAACACCTTCTGTTCCTACTTTCTTCATTGCATCGGCAATCATCTTTCCAATTTCGTTGTCGTTATTGGCAGAAATAGAAGCTACTTGCTCAATCTTTCCGAAATCTTTACCAACGCTTTCCGATTGTTTTTGAAGGTTAGCTACAATAGCCTTAACCGCCTTATCAATACCGCGTTTTAAATCCATTGGGTTTGCGCCAGAAGCCAAAGCCTTTAAGCCCGGACCTACAATAGCTTGTGCCAAAACTGTAGCAGTTGTAGTTCCGTCACCTGCCTGATCAGCAGTTTTAGAAGCTACTTCTTTACACATTTGAGCACCCATGTTTTCGATAGGGTCTTCCAGTTCAATTTCTTTTGCTACAGATACACCGTCTTTAGTAATAGAAGGAGCACCGAATTTTTTGTCAATAATTACGTTACGACCTTTTGGTCCTAAGGTAACTTTTACGGCATTTGCCAATTTGTCAACGCCAGCCTTCAGTTTATCGCGGGCGTCTTTTTCGAATAGAATTAATTTAGACATGGTTTGTTTGAATTTTAGATTTTAGAATTGTGATTTTGTATTTACTACTGGCTATTTACCGCTTACCATCAAAGGATTGCGAAAATATCTGACTCGCGCATGATTAAGTAATCTACACCATCTACTGTTAATTCAGTTCCTGAATATTTACCGTAAAGAATGGTATCGCCTACTTTTACTGTAGTTGGTTCGTCTTTTTTACCGGGGCCGGCAGCTACTACAGTGCCGCGTTGTGGTTTTTCTTTTGCTGAATCAGGAATAATGATTCCGCCTGCTGTTTTTGTTTCTGCTTCTGCAGCCTTTACCAACACTCTGTCTGCCAAAGGCTGGATGCTTACTTTCTCTTTTGCCATGATGCTTATCTGTTTATTTAATTAGTGAATTTGTTACGGGGTGCGAATCTAACAGAGTTCGTGCCATTAGGAAATTAAGGCAGAATTGGCAGAAACGAACGGGAAATTTGACAGAACGGGTGAAAAAATTTCAGACAAGATGGGTAGAAACAGGAAGCCCTTCCGGGTTTTAGAAACCTGGAAGGGCTATAAGTAACGAACCAGAAACTTACTTAACCTTAGTAAACTTCTTTAACCCGCCCTTGCTGATTATTTTATTGATTTCGGTTACCTCGTTCTTAAACCGGCTGCGGTCGCCAAGGCTATACATTTCGGCAAAAGGGTCTTTATCTAAAATGAAATTGTAAAGCTCGGTAAGCGGTGGAACGGTGTTCAGTTTGGCGTAATCCTCATACGTTAGTTTTAA
>CAMBIM010000217.1 GCA_945867505.1 Chitinophaga pinensis | reverse complement strand
TTCCTACTACGGTAACCTCGTAATCGGCCTGCGGCAGGTCTTTATAATCTTGGTTGCCGGTGTTATCTATTTGGCTGTAGGTTTTATCTTTTTCATTGAGCAGATATACGGTGTTTGGCTCGGCTTTTAGTGCCAGCGAAGTAATTTTGATACCACCACCCGGCAGTTGCGGCATTATCATGTTTACTTCAGAGCGGCTGTTTTCATCTTGCGAATAAGACTTTATAGTTCCACTGCTTACCGCCTCTTTACTACCGGTAGATATTTTGAATTCGATGTAATAGCCCTGGGCAGAAACAAGTGCTGTGAGAAGAAGTAAGTAAGGCAGAAGAAGTAGCTTTTTCATGCAGCAAATGTTTTGTGCCGGTAAAAGTAAAAGTATGTGCGAGAAAACAGGATTAGGAGCTTTGCCATTATCTATTAGCGGGCAGTCAACAATTGCTTTAAACAAGTGCTAAATTTTTGCAAAACAAAAAACACTAGCCAGCCAAACAGCAGTCCGATTAACAACCCCATAGTGGCACCAATACTAATAGCTATATAACCTGCGAACCAATGGGTAACTACATTAAGTGCCCAGAACAAAAAGCTAAAAATGAAAACTCCAACTATTGCGGACATTGAAACCAAAAACATTTTGAATCCTTTGGCGAACGATTTTTGATGAATGCCCAACATGATTGAAGTAGAAAGCACTCCGATAGAAATAAGCCCGAAAAGAATAAACAGCCCTATAATAGTAAATGCTATGCCTACGCCTACACAAGCAAGCACAATGAGAAATGCCACGAACGCCAATATTCCCATACCGGGTGAAAAATCATCATCGTGTATATATTGCAATTCATCTTTGGCTTGTTCAATAAGCACCGGTGCGGGAACACTTATAACATGTCGGGAGCTATCGGCAGATTGAGCGTTTATAGCTGTGGAGGTAAAAAGGCTAAGAATTAAATAAGCAGCTATAAAAAATAGATTCATGGGTTTTAACTGTGTTACTCAAAAGTAACATAAGTAGGGATTAACAATGTTTCTTAATGGCTGGTGTCTTCACCTGCCGGTATATTTCGGTCGGTGCTCCCACCGAGGATAGTTAAGGGTTATGCTGAACGTAAGGGGTGGTATTCGAGAGGATATCCTATAGGAGCCTTTTAGTCGTTCAGCTTTAATACCGCTATAAAAGCTTCTTGCGGAACTTCAACTTTACCAAACTGGCGCATTTTCTTTTTACCCTTCTTTTGTTTTTCAAGAAGTTTACGCTTACGCGAAATATCGCCACCATAACATTTAGCGGTAACATCTTTGCGGATAGCCGAGATAGTTTCGCGGGCAATAATTTTTGCGCCAATAGCTGCCTGAATAGGAATAACAAACATCTGTCTTGGTATAATTTCTTTCAGCTTCTCGCACATCTTGCGTCCAAAATCTTCGGCTTTGCTGCGGTGAATCATGCTGGAGAAGGCATCTACCTGTTCGGCATTGAGGAGGATATCGAGTTTAACTAAATCACCCGGACGGTAGTCAATAGGGTGATAATCGAACGAGGCATAGCCGCGCGAGATGGATTTAAGTCGGTCGTAGAAGTCGAACACGATTTCTGCCAACGGCATTTCGAAGTGGAGTTCGATACGGTCTTCGGTTAAGTAGGTTTGGTTGATGAGCACGCCACGCTTATCCATGCACAAAGTCATGATAGCGCCAATGTATTCGGGCTTGGTGATAACCTGTGCTTTGATGTATGGTTCTTCGATACGGTCGATGCGGGTAACATCGGGCATATCGGCCGGGTTGTGAATGGTGAGGTCTTCGCCATTATTCAAATACGCCTGATAGCTTACCTGCGGCACGGTGGTAATGATGGTCATATCATACTCGCGCTCTAAACGCTCCTGCACAATTTCTAAGTGCAAGAGACCTAAGAATCCGCAACGGAAACCAAAGCCGAGTGCGATAGATGTTTCGGGTTCGAATACGAGCGAAGCATCGTTCAATTGTAGCTTCTCCAATGAGTCGCGCAGATCAGTATAGTCATCGTTATCTATAGGGTAGATACCGGCAAATACCATCGGTTTTACATCTTCAAAACCATGAATGCCTTCGGCACACGGGTTGTTGAATTGCGTAATGGTATCGCCTACTTTAATTTCTTTGGCGTTCTTAACTCCGGTAATAATATAACCTACGTCACCGGTCTTAACGGTATCGTGCGGTTCAAGGTCCATGCGCAGGCAGCCTACTTCATCGGCTACGTAAGTAGCGCGTGTGTTTACAAACTGTACCTTATCGCCTTTGCGCACCATACCATCTATTACACGGTAATAAGCAATAATGCCCCTGAAGGGGTTGAACATAGAATCAAAAATCAAGGCGCGTAGTGGCGCATCAGGATTTCCTTTTGGTGAAGGAATACGGTCTATAACCGCATCAAATATTTTCTCAACCCCCAAACCAGTTCTGCCGCTGGCGTGTATAATATCTTCGCGTTTGCAGCCTACCAGGTTTACCATTTGGTCTTCTACCAATTCAGGATTAGCACCGGGCATATCAATTTTATTCACTATGGGAATAATGGTCAAGCCCTGTTCGATTGCCAGATATAAATTTGAAATGGTTTGTGCCTGAATACCCTGCGATGCATCAACCAATAAAAGTGCTCCTTCGCAAGCGGCTAATGAGCGGGAAACTTCGTAACTAAAATCTACGTGACCTGGTGTATCAATCAAATTCAATACATACTTTTCACCTTTGTGCACGAAGTCCATTTGAATGGCGTGGCTCTTGATTGTAATGCCGCGCTCGCGCTCTAAATCCATATTGTCGAGCACCGTATCCATCATGTTGCGTTCGCTGATGGTTTTGGTGGTTTCAATCAATCTGTCGGCTAAGGTAGATTTACCATGGTCAATGTGAGCTATGATGCAAAAGTTCCGTATGTTTTTCATTGGCGTTCCGAATTTTTTCGGAAGAGCCGCGAATATAACTGAAATGGTGAATTGAAGAAGATAAGAGAATATGATGATAGGAGAATATGAGGATGCAGCGAGGGCATCTGACCGCGCTGCTTAAATTGCTTGTTAAATAAATTGACAAAACAGTACCATCATGTTAGCTTGTGCGGCATAACCTGCTGCCATGAAAAAGATAATACTTGTTCTTGCTCTTTTTTCTATTTCCTTCTACTCAAAAGCCGAATATGAATTACTGTTTTGCACCAATGCCGATAGCTTGGGCAACTGCAAAAGTAAGGGCGAAACGTTTGCCTGGAAAGGCGATAAAACGGAATTGACCTTGATAATAATGAACAAAGAAAAGCTAGGAGTAACTAAGCTGAACTTGATGCTGTTTAGCATGAGTAACGACCGCGAAGGAAAGCTATATGCCGAATTGGAAATAAACAAGATTAAGCCTGATGCACTATTTGCAGTTAAGAAAATGTATTTCTACAAACCCGGTTATTACAGAGTAGAAGTGTTGGATGAAAATCATAAATCATTAAGCAACGGCTACGTTACTATTTTGGATAGAAGCGAGTAACTTTTATAAACCAAACTCACCTACAATCTGCTCCACCCATTGTGCGGTTCGTTGTTCGGTTAAGTCATCTTGATTATCGGTATCTAAACACAAACCAACAAACTGTTCGCCACGTTGTGCTTTGCTAAAGTCGTGTTCGTAGCCAGTAACGTTGGTAAGGCCGATAAGCTTTCCACCTTTCTTTTCTACTAACTCGGCAAATAAGCCAAGTGCATCGCAGAAGTAAGAAGCATAGCCGTATTGGTCGCCTAAGCCGAAGAAGGCAACTTTCTTGGAAGTAAAATCTATTTGCTCCATTTCTGAAATGTAGCTTTCCCAATCGCCTTGCAGTTCCCCATCATACCAAGTGGGCATACCAAGAACCAGCAAATCATACTTTGCCATATCGTCTTTAGTCTTCTTGTATATTTCCAGCAAGTCAACCTCGCCTGAGCCAATTTTTGCTTCTACTAATTCTTTAACCTTCTTAGCTACTCTTTCGGTGTTACCGGTATCGGTGCCATAAAACAATCCAACCTTTGCCATTCTTTATTTCGATTTATCTTTAGTTACTACTGTTATTTTTTTCTTAACGGGTTTCTTCTTACCGGTATCTTCTTTTACTTCTTCTTTAGGCTTAAGGGCGTCAAACTTACTCTTGCTGTTCATTACTTCAACTGCTTTGGCAAAAACATTATTAACCGTTGAATTAATAACCCTATAAAACATTCCTGCATCAAATAAGTTGCGGCCAATGTTTGCTTTCAAGCGTGCTTTAATCAGCTTTTCAGATTTAGCAAAGTCGCGTTCGAAGTTTAATACCGTATCATTCTTTACCGCGCCAAAGTATTGCCAGAAAGTTTTTGGGGTCATTCCATCTTTTAACTTAATGGCACTATCAACTACAGCAGCGGCCACATACTTGGCTAAAATGATAGTGTCAATTTCGAAGTAGTTAAAGAATGAATCGGCAGAAGGATAGGAATGATTCAACTCTGCACGGTTCTTATCTACATACTCTAAACAGAATTTGTTTTCTACTCCTTTGCGTATAAGCACGTTAAACAAAGGCGAATTGGCACTGGTATCTATAGGCACAAAAAAATCGGGCAATACACCTCCACCACCATAAACGTTTCTGCCGTTGGTAGTATGGTAGTGCAACGAGTCGGCAAACTTGAAAGTATCTTT
>CAMBIM010000216.1 GCA_945867505.1 Chitinophaga pinensis | reverse complement strand
ATCCTTTTAGATTTGATAAAACAACCCACATGAATCATCTTCAGCAACTTGACTACATAGTTTTCCTTTTTTATTTTTTAGTGGTTGCCGGTTATGGCTTATGGATTTACCAACGCAAGAAAAAAGCGAACGTAGATTCTAAAGATTATTTTTTGGCTGAAGGCTCGCTAACCTGGTGGGCAATTGGTGCTTCGCTTATAGCATCCAATATTTCTGCCGAACAATTTATAGGTATGAGCGGTGCGGGTTTCAAACTCGGGTTAGCAGTGGCAAGTTACGAATGGATGGCAGCAGCAACACTTATCATCGTTGCCATATTTTTTATGCCAGTGTATTTGAAAAACAAGATTTACACCATGCCGCAGTTTTTAAGCACCCGTTACAACGGAACCGTGGCAATGATAATGGCGGTGTTTTGGTTATTGCTTTATGTGGTGGTGAATCTCACTTCCATTTTATTTCTCGGTGCATTGGCTATCAGCAGTATTTCAGGTTTAAGTCTAACACTTTGCATGTATGGACTGGCCATCTTTGCTGTTTTTATTACGCTTGGTGGAATGAAGGTGATTGGCTATACCGATGTAATTCAGGTTTTCTTTTTGGTTCTAGGTGGACTGGTTACAACCTACCTCGCATTGAATCTTGTAGCAGAAAAATTCGGCACCACCGGTGTGCTTAACGGATTTAATCTAATGACCACTCATGCCGGTGACCACTTCCACATGATATTGCAACGCGATAATCCAAGCTATTTAGATTTACCGGGCTTGACAGTATTGCTCGGAGGAATGTGGATTGCCAACTTCAGTTACTGGGGGTGTAATCAATATATTACACAACGTGCCTTGGGGGCAGATTTACCAACTGCGCGCAACGGAATTTTGTTTGCCGCGTTTTTGAAATTATTGATGCCCGTAATTGTAGTTCTTCCCGGCATTGCTGCATTTGTTCTATATCAACAAGGAAGTTTTCAAACTGAATTGCTCAATGCCGATGGAGTAATTGCAGGCGACAGAGCTTATCCCGTATTGCTGAATTTATTACCTGCTGGCTTAAAAGGTTTAAGCTTTGCCGCGCTTACTGCGGCTATTGTGGCATCACTCGCGGGCAAAACAAACAGCATTGCCACCATCTTCACTTTAGATATTTATAAAAAGGTGCTGAACAAAAATGCGGATGAAAACAAACAAGTGCAGATTGGGAAAATAGTAGTGGTAGCCGCTATGCTTATTGCCGTTTTCATTGCACCACATTTGGGAATTGATAAAGGCGGCTTGAATTATATTCAGGAATACACAGGCTTTGTTTCACCGGGTATCTTCGCCATGTTCATTATGGGTTTCTTTTGGAGGAAGACAACTAGCAACGCTGCGCTGTTTGCCACCGTTGGCGGATTTGCTTTTTCTGTGTTGTTGAAGTTCTTACCGAACTTGACAGATTTATCTTCTCTTGCTTCTATTGGTTTTGCAAAAGCCAACGATAAAGGAGTTTTTGAAATTCCTTTTTTAGATAGAATGGGAATTGTATTCGCACTTTGCATAGCCGGAATGTTTATCATCAGCATGATGGAGAACAGCGATGGCAAAAAAGCAAACGCTTTGGAAGTCGATACTTCGCTCTTCAAAGTTTCCAATTCATTCCTGGTTGGCTCGCTGATTATTTGCGGATTGCTGGTGGCATTGTATGCTATGTTTTGGTAGAATTTAAATTCCTTATTTGTAAACTAAACCCTTACCACATGAAATACGTTTTGCTTTACGCAGCCATCATCGCTAACATCTTGACCAACGTTGGATTTAACTTCTCTGCCATCTATGATAAAGAGCCGGTAAAGAAATGGGGCTATCTGGCTATTGGTTTAGTATTCGGTTTAATCAACTCGGTGTTGTTTACCGAATCATTAAAAACAGTGCCGCTGCATATAGCCAGTGCTGTATTCTTCTCCATAACTATTATCGGTTTGTTTTTAGTATCTCACTTTTACTTTCATGAACCGGTTTCTGTAAAACAGATAGCGGGAATATTTGTAATTGTTGGCGGAGTGGTGATGGTATCCATGAAATAATTTTGATGCTATACTTATTCCTTGAATGAAAAAGCATCTTCTCGTTTCGCTTATTCTGCTGTTTATTTTTTTCCATCCTTCTTCAGCGCAACAACCTTCCGAATTCGCCAATCCGCTCATTGGTACTAAAGGACTTTTCCTTTATGGCAGAACCACTCCCTTCGTTACTCCGCCCTTCGGCATGACACACTGGACACCCGTTACGCGCAAGAGCCGCATTGCTGTTCCGCTGTATAATTATTTCGATACCCGCATTCGCGGGTTCCGCGCTTCGCACAAGCCCGCTATGTGGATGGGCGATTACGGACACGTAACGTTTAAGCCCGTTATCGGTAAGGTAAAATCAAAAGTATTAAGTCGCTCCTATTACTTCTCGCATTCTTCTGAAAATTCGAAACCATATTCCTACTCGGTAAAACTCCATACACAAAAACTAAAGAAGATTAAAACAGAAATGACGGCCACTGCGCGTTGCGGCATGTTGCAATTCACCTTTCCTAAAAACGAAAACCCTGCTGTATTAATTGAGGCAAGCGAACTGAACGATTCCACCGGCTGGATAAAAATCAATCCCGATAAGAAAGAAATTATCGGCTGGAATAAAGACCGACAATCATCTCACCTCGGTCCTCCCTTGCCCAACTTCAAAGGCTATTTTGTTATTCAGTTTAATGAAGTGTTTGAATCATTCGGAGTTTATGAAAACGAAGTATTGAAGCCAGACAGCACCCAACAAACGGCCGATGCCTGCGGGGCATGGGTTCGGTTTGCTAAAGGCTCCAAACTTGTTCAGGCAACAGTGGCTACTTCTTTCATCAGCATTGAACAGGCAAGAGAAAACTTACAGAATGAAATTGCGGATAAAAGTTTTGAAGCCGTAGCCGATGAAACCAAACAGCAATGGAATAATTATTTAAGCCGCTTAGACATTGAAGCCACCAAACGACAAAAAGGAATTTTCTATTCCGCCATGTATCATACGCTTCTGTTTCCGCGCACATTTTCGGAGTACGGAAAATATTACAGCGCATTTGATGATAAAATTCACAGCGGGGTGTCTTACAACGATTACTCGCTTTGGGATACTTACCGCGCCCAGCATCCGCTATTGATTCTTACTGCACCCGAGCATGTTCCTGACATGGTGCAGAGCCTTGTGCAGATGTATGAAGAAGGTGGCTATATGCCTAAGTGGCCCAACCCAACTTACACCGGCATAATGATTGGCACCCATGCCGATGCCGTTATTGCCGATGCGGTGGTGAAAGGCGTAAAGGGTTTCGATTTGCAGAAAGCTTACGAGGCGTGTATGAAAGATGCCATGGTGCCATCGGGTAACGATAGCGTGAACCGCTGGGCCGACCGCGCACCTTTTACTTTTATTGAGGCGCGTGCCGGTTTGTATTGGCTTAAGAAACTCGGCTATGTGCCCGTGGACAAAACCAACGAATCGGTTTCGAATACCATTGAAGGTTCGTATGATGATTTTTGTGTGGCGCAGGTAGCCAAGGCAAACGGCAAGTTGGATGACTACACTATGCTGATGAAGCGCAGCAAGAATTACCAAAACGTTTACAACCCCGCCACCGGTATGATGGCTCCGCGCAAAGCTGACGGCACCTGGAACGAAGACACCCGTGCCGGTTTTACCGAAGGCAGCCCGTGGACGTATTTATTCGGCCCGCAGCACGATATACCGGGCTTGATTGATTTGATGGGCGGCAAAGAAAACTTCATTAAAAAGCTCACGCAGAATTTCAGAGGCGTGCATTACATACACATGAACGAACCGGGGCATCATTACACGTATCTGTATGATTACGTGGGTCAGCCGTGGCGCACACAATACATGGTTAACCTCAACCGCAGGTTTTTATACCGCAACAACCCCGATGGTATGGATGGCGATGACGACTGCGGACAAATGAGCGCCTGGTATGTTTTCAGTGCGCTGGGTTTTTACCCCGTTACGCCCGGCACCGATGTGTATGCCATAGGCACTCCTCAGTTTACCAAAGCCACTGTTTACTTTGACCCCGCTAACCGCGAAAAGAAGTTTGAAATTATTGCCCGCCATGTTTCGGTGCGCAACATTTACATACAAGCCGTTACCCTCAACGGCAAAAAACTAGCAGAGCCCTTTCTGCACCATGCCGATATTATGAATGGCGGCACTCTAGAATTTGAAATGGGAAGCAAGCCGAATAAGAGTTGGTGAAATTTTTTTAAACCCGATAAGGGTTATGCAAACAAATGTGGTTTAAAGTGATTTATAGATGCTGATTATTGGAAGACAAAAGATAAATATTGGAAGGCAAGAGCTGAATTTTGGTTGACAAGAGATGAATATTGGAAGACATCAGATGGATTTTGGAAGACGCCAGATGAATTTTGGAAGACGCCAGATGAATATTGGAAGGCGACAGATAAATTTTGGAAGGCGACAGCTGATTATGGGTTTTCACCTGTTGATTTTTAGGAGAAGAAATATAATTTTGAGTAGAAAAAGATGTTTTTTAAGTAAAAAGCATAGAAAATGAAGAAAATAACCAAGGAAGAAGCCGGAAAGTTTATGCTGCGAAAGGGCAGTAGCTCGCCTGTAAGGACGGCTGTGGCGAATATGCATGTGGGTGATGTGTTGCTGATTGAGAAGCAAGATTG
>CAMBIM010000215.1 GCA_945867505.1 Chitinophaga pinensis | reverse complement strand
GCTCATATCAGATAATTGTTGAAGTGATAGTTTTTTGTCGGTTCTTAATTTCTTCAATTTTAATCCAAAAATGATGCGAATGTTCTCTTCAGTTGTTGTTTCCATTTGTCTGCGGGCGAATTTTCTCTACTGCAAATAAAGCGAAATTATTGGTGTAGCGAAAATTCGCCAATCTTTTTTGCTTTTGTCAAAAGTAGTTCCTATCCTTGCCGAAATTTTCGCGATGGGTGCAACACCAAACATTCAAGGTTTAGAAATTACAGCTCCAATTACCGAGCAATTTGCTGAAATACTTACACCGGAAGCTCTTGCCTTTGTAGTTAAACTGCAAAGAGCTTTTAATAAAAGAAGATTAGAACTGTTGGCTGCGCGTGTAGAGCGCCAAAAGGCGATTGATAGCGGAAAAACTCCCGATTTTCTTCCGGAAACTAAAGAAATTAGAGGAAGCGATTGGGTTGCCGCTCCAATTCCTGCCGATTTGCAAGATAGAAGAGTTGAGATTAACGGACCCGTTGATCGCAAGATGATAATCAATGCATTGAACAGTGGAGCAAAGATGTTCATGGCAGATTTTGAAGATTCAAATTCCCCATTTTGGGCAAACAATATTGATGGTCAACTCAACCTTCGCGATGCCATTCGCAAAACTATTACTTACAAAAACGAAGCTGGTAAGGAATATAAGCTGAATGAAAAAATGGCCGTTTTAATGGTTCGTCCGCGCGGCTGGCACTTGCCGGAAAAGCACGTAATAGTAGATGGCGAAGTAATGAGCGGTTCGCTTTTCGACTTTGCTTTATACTTCTTTCATAATATTAAGCAGTTGCTTGCAAATGGCTCAGGACCATACTTTTACTTGCCTAAAATGGAAAGCCATCTTGAAGCCCGTTTATGGAACGATGTTTTCGTTCTTGCCCAAGACGAACTCGGTATTCCGCAAGGCACTATTAAGGCAACCGTGTTGATTGAAACCATTACAGCTACCTTCGAACTTCACGAGATTATATACGAACTGCGCCAGCACATGGCAGGCTTAAACTGCGGACGTTGGGATTACATTTTTTCTTATATCAAAAAACTCCGCAACCTTCAGGGCTATGTTCTGCCCGACCGTGGACAGGTGACAATGGCGGTTCCTTTTATGGCTTCTTATTCTAAACTGGTTATTCAAACCTGCCACAAAAGAAATGTTCACGCCATGGGCGGCATGAGCGCTTTTATTCCTATTAAGAATAACGAAGCGGCAAACAACGCGGCAATTGATAAGGTGAAGCAGGATAAACTTCGCGAAGTAACCAACGGTCACGATGGAACTTGGGTAGCTCATCCTGGTCTGGTTGGTGTAGCGATGGATATATTTAACGAGCACATGAAAGCCCCGCATCAATATAATGTTAAGCGTGAAGGTGAGGTTTACACTCCCGCAGATTTGCTGACTCCTCCAGACGGCACTATTACCGAGGCGGGCTTTAGAATGAACATTAACGTAGGCGTTCTTTATATAGAAAGCTGGTTGCGCGGAGTAGGCGCGGCTGCTATTCATAATCTGATGGAAGATGCGGCAACGGCTGAAATCAGCCGCACGCAGATTTGGCAATGGATTAAGAATGCTTCGAAATTAGAAGACGGCAGAGTAATTACTTACGACCTATTTAAAGAACTTCTGCCTTCGGAACTAGAAGCAGTAAAGGCGTATGTAGGAGAGGCGGCTTACAATTCTGCCACTATGAAACGGGCTATTGAAATATTTGACGAGCTGGTTCAGCAAGGCGACTACAAAGAGTTTCTTACTTTGCCGGCTTATGAGGAGATAGATTAACCTCACAAATCCCCTAAATTGGGCGTTGAAACAAAAAAATAATTTAACTATTAAATATTCAATTTTTAACCTTAAATCAAAACATGGCAACAAAACAACAACGCGCTGACGAACTGAAAAAAGAATGGGCAAGCGATGCTCGCTGGAAAGGGGTAAAACGCCCGTACATAGCCGAAGAAGTAATCAATATTGCAGGTTCTGTAAAAATTGAATACACACTGGCTAAAAACGGAGCTGAAAAACTTTGGAAACGTTTGCATACCGATTCTTGGGTTTCGGGCTTAGGTGCATTGACCGGCAACCAGGCTGTGCAGGAAGTTTCTGCAGGCATGAAGGCTATTTACCTTTCGGGCTGGCAAGTGGCGGCTGATGCTAACTTAGGCAGCGAAATGTATCCTGACCAATCGCTTTATCCTGCTAACTCTGTTCCGGCTGTAGTTAAGCGCATTAACAATGCTTTGTTGCGCAGAGATCAAATTGAATATATGGAAGGTGAACCACAGCGGGACTGGATGGTGCCTATCGTGGCCGATGCTGAAGCAGGTTTTGGTGGTAACCTGAATGCTTTTGAATTGATGAAAGGAATGATTGAAGCCGGTGCAGCAGGCGTGCATTGGGAAGACCAGTTAGCTTCGGCTAAAAAGTGTGGTCACTTAGGCGGAAAGGTATTAGTGCCTACACAAGAGGCCATCAACAAACTGGTAGCTGCCCGTTTAGCTGCCGATGTTTGCGGAACTTCAACTTTAGTTATTGCCAGAACAGATGCTGAAGCAGCTAATTTGATTACTGCCGATATCGACCCTCGCGATACTAAATTCCTAACCGGAAAAAGAACTCCTGAAGGTTTCTATTATGTAAAGAATGGTTTAGAGCAAGGAATTGACCGCGGTCTTTCTTACGCTGACTATGCCGATTTAATTTGGATGGAAACCGGTAATCCTGATTTAGGAATAGCTCGTGAATTTGCGGCTGCTATCCATGCAAAATATCCGGGCAAGATGTTGGCTTACAATTGTTCGCCATCATTCAACTGGGCTAAGTATATGGACGAAAAGCAAATGCTTACCTTCCGTGAAGATATTGCGGCAATGGGTTACAAATTCCAGTTCATTACGCTTGCAGGCTTCCATGCATTAAACTCATCTATGTTCGAGTTATCTAAGAACTATGTAGAAAGAGGAATGGCAGGTTTCAGCGAAATGCAACAACGCGAATTTGCTATGGAGAAGGACGGATTCAAAGCCATCAAGCACCAATCGTTTGTTGGTACAGGTTACTTCGATGCGGTTCAAAACGTAGTTCAACAAGGTTTAAGCTCAACTACTGCTCTTGCGGGTTCTACCGAAGCAGAACAGTTTCATTGATAAGCATCCCTTAAATCCATAAAGGGGACTTAAATACAAAAGCCTGCTTCATTTTCGAAGCAGGCTTTTGTATTTACGATTAGTAGGGCGGTTGTTCTACTCCGCCACCATCTTTCCTTTACCAATTACCTTATTGGCTTTAACTACTTCATACATGTAAACGCCCGCTGCCAATGTCTCGCGCTGGATAGTGAACGTGTTGTTAGCAGTAATCTCTTTACGAATAAGCTGACCAAGCATGTCATACACTCTTAATTCGTAAGTAGCATTATAGCCATCAATTTTAATAGTGGTAAAATCTTTAAACGGATTAGGCATTAAAGTAATAGTTGCAATTCCGTTTTCAATATCACTTACCGAAAGAGCATAGTCTATAGTGTTTAGTGCAGTATTGGTAGCCACTGCTTCGTTATAATCAAAGTAGATGTTAGCCATGTTGGTTAACTCTGTGCCTTGTGCTAAACCGGTAAGCGGTTTAATAGCAAATGTAACGTGACCGTGGCTAGCTTCTTCGTTCGTATTGCTATCTGGTAACATAATTGAACTGAATTTCCAGATAGCTTCTCTGCCATTAAACTGCATGGTAAAAGGATGGCTTGCTCCAATCATACGGAAGGTTTCTAAGTTTAAATCGGTATCAAACATATCTCTTAACACCACGTTTATAGCAGGAGATGTTCCGGTGTTTTGAAAGTTAATGGTGTAAGTTAATTCTTCGTTACCCATAATTCTTCCTTCCGCACCCGCACCAATTGGCAATACCAGTTTGTTGTTAGGATCCCAGCTTGCCGTAGCATCCTGGTGAACGGTATCTACGTTGTTAGTAAAGTTAGCTTCGTTGCAACCGGTGGTGGTAACGTTAGCCAACATAAATACATGCTGACCAATTTGCGTGCTGGTAAGCGCATCAAAAGCTACCCAATAGTAAGCGCAGTTGCCCGGTAGCAAGTTAGTTACTGCCCAAGTAACCGTATGTGTAGAGTTGTTAGCCGAAGTTTGAGCCGGTGAAGAGCTGTTGAATACAAGTGCATTATCGAAGAACAGATTAGCTGTGCCGTTAGAAACGCTTGCGCCTTCGTTGCAAATTTCTATACTATACCAAGCAGCAAAGCCTGCAGTTACTGTAGTGTGCGGAGTAATGCTGATAGATAAATCGCAAGCCCCCGGTTGCGTGTAAATTCCAAAATCGTTATGGTAGCTGTTTACTCCGTTAACAACAGTAACCGTAATTACTTGTGGTGTAATAACAGCACCTGCAAAAGTTGATGATGCATTAATAGTATAAACTCCCGCAGAAACGGTAACACAGTAACTTCCGTTTTGGTCGGTATAGGTAGTGTAAGCGTTTCCGTTGTTTCCGGTAATAGTTACTACCGCGTTGGCAATACCACTTTCTGTATTGGTATCTTGTGTATGGTTGTTGTTGGCATCAAAGTAAACCGTTCCGCAAATGGTAGTGGTATTGTTTTGAACCCCGAAGTTGTAACCGCAGTTGTTGCTGCCGTTAGTAGTTACAGTATACGAAGCACAGCTACCGGTCAAGGTGTTCGGGTT
>CAMBIM010000214.1 GCA_945867505.1 Chitinophaga pinensis | reverse complement strand
TGCTACTCTACCGTTCACGATATGTTTTTGTTCGACAAAGCATTCTATGATGAAAAATTGCTTTCGCAAAGTATGATGAAAGAAGCCTATGCACCGCGTAGCTTTGAGCATCCGGGCAAAAGGAATTACGGCTATGGCTGGAGGTTACTTCAACAGCCCGATTCATCTTACCTGGTTTACCACAATGGCTGGTGGCATGGCAACAACACTGTTTTCTATCGTAATATTCAAGATACTACTGCGGTTATTATTTTATCCAATAAGTTTAATCGCTCGGTTTACCACATTCAACCCGTATTCGATATTTTGTACGGCAGGAAGAAAGATGCCACAGGTTTTGGCGAAGAATAGGCATCTTCACAATATACTTTAAGCCACAGCGTTTATGTAGGCTTTTAATACTTTAGCAGTATGATATTTAGTTCCCCAAAATTGTTTTTAGCAGTTGCTTTTCTGCTTGGTATTTTTCAAAATTCTTTTGCGCAGGAACGCGCCTTGGGCACTTGGAAAACCTTTATGCCTTACAATAGTTCCTTAGGTGTGTTCGATGCCGGAGATAGAGTTTACTCTATAGCCTCAAAAACTGTTTTCTCTTACGAAAAAAATACCGGAGCTATTCAAATTTACGATAAGGTAAACGGCTTGAGCGACATAGGAATTAAAACCGCCAACTACGACCCTGCCTCAAAAGTATTGGTAATTGCTTACAACAACAGCAATATTGATTTGATTTATAACGGCACCGATATTTACAACATAAACGATATTAAAAATAAAGCCACCGGTGGAGCAATTTCCATCAACGGCATTTCGTTTTACAATGACTACTGTTATATCTCCTCAGATATTGGAATTTCTGTGATTGATCTTGATAAAAAAGAAATCAGCAACACCTACATTATAGGTTCAACTGGTGGGCAGGTAAAAGTTTATTCAACTGCCGTTGACGGTTCTACTATTTATGCCGCTACCGAAGAAGGCGTAAAGCACGCCTCTCTAACTTCTTCTAATCTACAAGATTTCAATAATTGGGTTTTATATGACCAAGCGCAAAACTTGCCCAAGAAAAAAACAACATATATTTCAGCATACAACAACAAAGTGTATGCAGTAATTGGAAGCAATGTTACCGATACACTTTTCGAATTCAACGGTTCATCATGGTCAAACAAATACGTTTCAACTGCTCATGTTTTCAGTAGCCTAAATGTTGTAAACGGCAGCCTGTATTTTTCTACATGGAACACCACTGTAAATAATGGAGAGAATGGAAAGATAGAAGCTTCTCAATTACTAACATCCTCAAACGTTTCCTACTCAAGACCCGTTGGTTGGTTCGAGAGTAACGGCATTTCATGGGAAGCAGATTTATGGAGTGGTGTGTATAAAAATGCGAATGGAAATTTAGAGAGAATAGTGCCTGATGGTCCTATAAGTTCAAACGTATTTGATTTAGATGCAGTTGATGGTACGTTAAACGTTGCTCCTGGAGGAGTTGATGAATCTTGGGGATTTAGTTGGATTGGCGATGGTTTTTTCACGTATAATAATAGCAGCTGGAAAAACACCAACCAATACGCATTTCCTGCATTAGCTAATTATTCTGATATTTTATGTACTGCTACTTGTAAAGCGCGAAACAAAACATACTTCGGATCCTTTTTATCGGGGCTTATAGAAGTAGATAACAATACAGGAAATGTAAGTGTTTTTGATAAATGGAATAGCAATGGCATACTGGAAGGAGCTATCGGTGATACACAACGCACAAAGATTAGTGCAATGACTACCGACCGCAATGGCAACGTTTGGATAAGCAATTCAGGAGCTACAAAACCTATAAAAATGATTCCCGCAGATGGCAGTACTTGGAAACAATATGCTGTGCCTTACTCATTTGCATTGATGAAAAAAATATTGATTGATCAAAATGGACAACTATGGGCTCCTATACGTAGAGTTGGAGAAGGCTTATTGGTATGGAACAATAACGGAACGTTTGATGACCCAAGTGATGACGTATCAAGAGTTCTTAGTACAGGTAGCGGTACCGGTGGCTTACCTAGCGCTACTGTAATTAGTTTGGCTGAAGATAAAGATGGAAATATTTGGGTAGGAACATCTGAAGGAATTGCTGTTTTTTACTGCCCCGGAAGTGTGCTTACAGGCAACGGTTGCGATGCGGACCAAATAAAAGTAGAACGCGATGGCTACATCGGTTATTTATTTGGAACTGAAAGTGTTCGCGCAATTGCGGTAGATGCGGCAAACCGTAAATGGATAGGTACCACCAATGGATTATGGCTAATTAGTGATGATGGCAAAAAAGAGTTGTTGAAATTTAATATTGAGAATAGTCCCTTGCCAAGTAACCAAATTACCGACATAGCCATTGACGATAAAACCGGAGAAGTATTTATTGGAACATTATCTGGTTTGGTAAGTTACCAAGGTGATGCCATTGCTGATTGTTCAGATTGTTATGGCGCGTTAGTATATCCTAATCCAGTAAAACCTGATTACACCGGACCAATTGCTATAAAAGGGTTAACAGATAATGCTTATGTAAAAATTACCGATGTAAGCGGAACACTGATTTTTCAAGGCAAAGCAAATGGCACGCAAATGATTTGGGATGGGAAAGGATACAATGGCAACCGTGCTAAAAGCGGGGTTTACTTAGTTTTCAGTTCAACCGATTTAGGAAAAGAAAGAAAGGTTGGAAAGATTCTAGTGATGAATTAGAAATTCTCTACTACTCGCCAATGCCCACCGCATTGATATAGATAAACTGCGTTGGGCTCTTTCCTTTTTAGCTTAAGCAAGTAGGAAGAACTCGATTCATCTATTTTTACATCATACTCTTTTGTTGAATAGTCGCGGGCACCAATACCTTCATTCCACCACCAATTACCACCTTGGGCAAATGTTACTTTCAGTTCATTCTCCGATATTTTTTCTACAGTTACAGAATCTGAAGTCAAGTTCATATTGTAATTCATTACTTGACTTGTTTTAGATTCTACAGCCGGATTGCCTCGTAATGTCAAAGTTTTTACAAATGAATTGTCCGGTGCAGAAGCCCGAAACATATAAGCCCCCTTAAAGTTATCGGGCAAATTCAGAAGATAAATTTTAGGTGCATCAAACCATTTAAAACTACTTGTAAGCGATTGATTAATTGTATTTGAATTTTTCCAGCTTTCTGTATTGATGTAAAGAAATTTTGCATGAAAGAAAAGCATGGCCGCAACTATTAACCATCCGAATTTTCTAAAAATGACGACTGAAGCTACTGCCACAAATTGATACGCAAACACCGAAGCGAAGTAAGTAAAGCGGTCACCTTCAATATTAACGATGTACGAAAAATAGAGATTCAGAATGGGCAAAAGCGCAATTGCGAAAAAACTAAAAAGCAAAAAGATAAGCCGGCATGTATCTTTCATCTTTTTATTGAAAAACAAAAATATTCCAGCAGCAATTAAAAGCCCTGTAAAAAGCAAATAGCAAAATTTCTCTTTCTCAAATATCAAATACAGATAGTTGCGATACTCGAAAGAAGTAAACTGGGATAGCAGAAATATCTTAGCTGTATATTTGCTTAGGTTAGCCATTAAAAGCGGAATACTGAAATTAAGATGCTGCGCTGCTCCATAATGACCAACCGCACTTCCTCGTAAGATTGAACTAAGCAAAAAATAGCCTCCAAGAAGTAAAAATGAAGGGGCTACAAAAGTTTTAATTAAGTGACTGCGCTGTTTCCATTCAAAAGTTTGCGGTTGCCAGAATAGCAAAAAGACTAAAAGAAGAACAGGGAAAGCAAAACTTATTTCTAGCGTGAATAAGGCAAAGACAAAACAAACGTAAAATAGTACAACATACTTCACTTGCCGATTATCAATGTAAAGGAGTAAAAACCTAAAAGCGAGTAACAGCAAAAAGGAGCATACCAAATAATGAATACAAGCATACCAAACCAGCGGCTCAGTTTGATAGGGTGAAATTGCAAACAATAAACTACCGGCAAAGGCTATGTATTGCGCAGAGGTAACCTCGGCAGTTTTCAAAAGGTTTTCAAAAATATCAAACGATAAAAAAGCAACTGCTGTATGAATAGTAACAAACACAAGCATCCAGGCAATTCCGTTTAGTCCGAATGATTTCCAAAGTAAGAAGCCAATTAAGTGATACCCGTAGTGTAACGACTTATCGCCAAAGGCATCAAAAATTCCTTGCCAACCAATGTCACTATAAGTTTGCAACCAACCAATTTCATCAGTAACAAAACCGGCTCCGGCAGTTTTAAAATAAAAAGCAAATACTATAAACCATAGCAGAAAAAACAACACTACTGACCACATCCATTTACTCATACTCAGAAATTTAGAACTTCTCTCCACTCTCCGTTAGCTTGATATAGAAAAACATCTCCCGTTTGCATTTGCTTAAAATCTACCACATAAAAATGCCCGCTATCCTCCACATCAACTTTTACCTTATCGGTTTCATAGTCTGTCGCCCCTAAAGTTTTATACCACCACCAAATACCTGGTTTACTTAAGGTTACTTTAAGTTGAGCATCATTCATCTTCGCAACTACTACTGAATCGCTGCATTCGCGAAGATTATAATTAAGCACTTCAATAATCTCTGTTTTGGGTATCAAATAATTGTACTTGATAAAATTACCTTCAAATGCACTGGGTCTCAAATTACGATACATATAGGCTCCTCT
>CAMBIM010000213.1 GCA_945867505.1 Chitinophaga pinensis | reverse complement strand
AATATAAAGAAGGAGTGAGCAATAGCTTTGAACTACAACAAAGCGAACAGGATTTAGCAACAAACAACTTAAAATTTATTCAAAGCTCTTTAAATGTACTAAATACTAAAGCAGATTTAGACAAAGCTTTAGGGAAATAGAATGTTTATTGGTTAATAGTTATTACATATATACACAACACAAAATTCTAAACAAATGAAGTTTCAAAGATTAGCATTCGTTATATTGGTAGCCGGTGTTTTAGCCTCTTGCGGTGATGCAGCAAAAAGCAATAGTGCCGAAGACAAGAAAAAACAATTAGCCGAATTCAAAACCCAGGCAAAAGAGCTAAGCGGCAAAATTGAAACGCTGGAAAAAGAAATTGCCAAACTGGATACTTCTTTTCATGTGCAACAAAAAACAAAACTGATTACCGTTGAGCAATTGGTAAAGCAGGATTTTAAACATTACATTGAGGTACAAGGCAATGTAGATGCAGAGGAAAATGTAATAGCACTAAACCAACAACCGGGAATCATTACTGCCATTTATGTAAAGGTGGGAGACCGCGTTAGTAAAGGGCAAGTTCTTGGTCTTACTCAAACTACTCCTGCTTTAGAAGACCAAGTTCGCTCTACAGAAACGCAAGTGGCCTTAGCTAAAACTGCTTACGAAAAACAAGAGCGTCTATGGGAACAAAAAATCGGAAGCGAAATTCAATTCCTGCAAGCTAAAACACAAAAAGAAGCTGCCGAAGCAGGTTTAGCCGGGTTAAAAAAACAATTAGAAATGACAAAAATTATTGCGCCAATCAGCGGAACGGTTGATGCGGTTAATTTGCGCATAGGCGAAATGGCGGCACCAAGCCAATTGATGCCCGGCATACGAATTATAAACGAAGGCAGCTTGAAGGTAAAAGCAAAATTAGCAGATAGTGATTTCGGAAAAATTAAAAACAACGACAAGATTGAAGTGCTTTTTCCTGATATCAACAAAAGTGAAATTACTTCGGTTAGCTATGTATCAAAAACAATTGACCCACGTTCGCGCACCTTCACTTTAGAAGCAAAATTGAATAACCCGCGTAACGAATATGGTGCTAACATGATTGCAAAACTGAAGATTAACGATGCCGTTCTCAAGAACGTGTTGTTAGTTCCTACCAACGTTATTCAAAAATCTACCGATGGCAAATATGTGCTGGTGGCAGTAGCAGAAAAGGGAATTAAGGTAGCGCACAAAAAAATGGTAGAAACCGGTGCCGATTATGATGGGCAAACCGTGATAACAAAAGGACTAGATGAAGGCGACCAAATTATCACATTCGGTTATAGCGAAGTGGTAGATGGTCAGCGAATTGATTATTAATTTCTTTAAGCTTTAAGGGTTTCAAAAGCCGATAAAGTTTCTCAAAAAAATAGCATGAATACCGAACGTTTAAAAGAGCTCAAATTTACCAGTTGGTGTATTGATAATGCAACCAGCATTTATGTTTTCATTACCATAATCGTAGTGTCGGGCTTGCTTATCTATCAAAGCCTGCCAAAAGAATTATTCCCCGATGTGGTAGTGCCTACCATTTCTATTGCCACAATCTATCCGGGCGCTACGCCAGAAGATATTGAAACATTAATTACTAAGCCGCTCGAAAAACAAGTAAAGAGCATTAGTGGAGTAAAGAAAGTAACCAGTAACTCACTATCTGATGTTTCCATTATCACTGTTGAATTTTCTACCGACCTAAAGCCATCAGATTGCAAACAAAAAGTAACCGATGCGGTAGCAAAGGGCAAAAAAGATTTGCCAAACGATTTAAAGAACGACCCGCAGATTCAGGAGTTTGACATCAACGAGATGCCAATCATGAATATCAACCTTGCCGGTGATTTCCCTCTCGATCAGATTAAGAGATATGCGAAAGACCTGAAGGACAAGATTGAGAGCATGAAAGAAATTACCCGCGTAGATATTGTGGGTGGCGTTGATCGTGAAATTCAGATTAACGTAGATATGTACAAGATGACCAGCGCAGGAATATCTTTTATGGATATTGAAAATGCGGTGCAGCGCGAGAACCTGAATATATCCGGAGGCGAAGTGGTGGTTGGAGCAATGCGCAGAAACCTGCGCGTTACCGGTGAGTTTAAAGAACCAAAAGAAATTAGTGAAATTGTTGTTCGCTCATTTACTGGAACAACCGTATTTTTAAAAGACATTGCCAGCGTTGAAGATGCTTTTAAAGAAAAGCAGGATTTTGCTCAACTTGACCATAAGCCGGTTGTAACGTTAAACGTAGTTAAGCGCAGTGGCGAAAATTTGATTAATGCTACCGACCAAATTTACGCCACTCTGGAAGATTATCAAATCAACAAATTCCCTCAAGGTCTTAAAATTAAAGTAACAGGCGATACCTCTGAAAACACCCGTGTGCAGTTACACGATTTGTTGAACACCGTTATTCTCGGATTTATTTTCGTAGTGTTTATTCTCATGTTTTTCATGGGCTTTTCTAATGCTTTTTTTGTGGGACTTTCGGTGCCACTTACAACACTTGTTGCATTCTTATTTATGCCAAGCCTAG
Source organism: Chitinophaga pinensis (assembly GCA_945867505.1). GTDB lineage: Bacteria > Bacteroidota > Bacteroidia > Chitinophagales > LD1 > Bog-950. The sequence continues at coordinate 2,185 of CAMBIM010000213.1, read as the reverse complement.
GAATGACCATGAACGTAATGGTTCTCTTCTCCCTTTTACTCGCTTTGGGTATTGTGGTAGATGATGCCATTGTGGTAATAGAAAACACCCACCGTATTTATAACAAATACGATTTTGGAATTGTGCAGTCAGCCAAGTATGCAGCCGGTGAAGTATTCCTTCCTGTATTGGCAGGAACGCTTACTACCCTTGCACCCTTTTTCCCGCTTTTATTCTGGCCGGGCATTGTAGGTAAGTTCATGAAAAATTTGCCTATTACATTGATAATTGCATTAGGTGCTTCACTGTTTGTTGCCTTTGTTATGAATCCGGTTTTTGCGGTTTCGTTTATGAAAAAAGACGACCATGAATCAAAATCAAAATTGAAAGATTACCTCAAGGGCTTTATCCTTTTCGGGTTAATTGCAATTATAGGCTATGCTACAAAAAATTGGGGTATAGGAAACTTCGCGGTTACGGTTATTATTTTCATTCTGCTTTATCACTTTGTTTTGCTGTGGGCAATCAGAACTTGGCAAATGAAACTTTGGCCGCGCGTTATAGAGGCTTATCGTAAAGCTTTGCGTGTGTTCATTAAAGGCTACCGCCCAATATTTATTCCGCTTGGTGTTGTCGTATTACTGGTAGTAAGCTGGGCAATTTATTTGTTGAGCAAACCACAAATCGAATTTTTCCCTAGCGGCTCGCCAAACTTTGTTTACTTGTATTGCAAGTTGCCGATGGGAACCGATGCTAACGTAACCGATTCCGTAACTAGAATGATTGAAAAACGGGTTTACGCAGTTATTGGCGAAAACAATCCTGATGTAACTTCTGTAATTTCAAATGTTGGCTTAGGGGCGGGTGATCCGCAAAACCCTGATAAAGTAGCAACACCTAACAAGAGTAAAGTTACAGTAGCCTTCAAAAAATTTGCGGATAGAAAAGGTATTCACGAAGATTATCCGGCTACCGATTTTTGGCTAGATACTCTCCAAAAATCGTTTAGAGAATTAGGTATTGCCGGGGCCGAAATTTCTGTAGAAAAAGAAAGCAACGGTCCACCGGTAGGCAAGCCTATCAATATTGAAATAAGTGGAGATGACTTTGCAGTAATGAAAGACCTCACCGCAGAACTGAAATTGGTAATAGACAAAGAAGGTATTCCGGGTATTGCAGAGCTAAAGAGCGATTTGCAGATAAGCAAGCCCGAAATAATTATTGATATTGATAAAGAGAAAATGTTGCGTGAAGGTATTTCCCTTGGTCAGGTAGGTGCCGAATTGCGCACTGCTTTGTTCGGAAAAGAAGTTTCCAAATTCCGCGATGCGAATGACGATGCACCTATTCAACTTCGTTTGCGTGCAGAAGATAGAACACGAGTAGAGCAACTCATGAACGTGAATATTTCTTATATGGATTTCAGCACCGGTTCATTCCGTCAAGTGCCAATCTCCGCTATTGCAAGTATGCATTACGATAATTCTATCAGTGTCATCAATCGTAAAAATCAGAAACGTGTAATCACGCTGGCGTCAGATTTAAGCGATGGGCGTTCAGCCAATGAAATTATTCCGCAGATAGAGCAGATTATTACCAACATGGATATACCCGAAGGCTACGAAATTAAAATGACCGGTGAACAAGAACAACAGGCAGAAACAGGTTCATTCCTGGTGGTGGCGTTTGGTATGGCTCTTTCACTCATGCTCATCATATTGGTAACACAATTTAATTCGGTAGTAAAACCAATGATTATTTTTTCTACCGTAGCCTTCTCGCTTATTGGTGTAGCACTTGGTTTTGCAGCCACACACAAAACATTCTCCGTGGTAATGACCGGTGTGGGAATCTTTGCATTGGCAGGTATTGTAATCCGAAACGGAATTTTGCTGATTGAATTTATAGACGAATTACGCGAGCGCGGAATGTCGGTAGAGGAAGCCGTAATAGAAGGCGGCTCTACCCGTATGACCCCCGTAATTCTTACAGCAGCAGCAGCTATACTTGGGCTAATACCACTGGCTATTGGCTTAAACATGGACTTTGCCACTTTATTCAGCGAATTCAATCCGCACTTTTATCTAGGTGGCGATAACGTTTCCTTCTGGGGCCCACTCGCCTGGACAATGATTTACGGTTTAGTTATGGCAACATTCCTAACCCTACTCGTAGTGCCTACCATGTATATGCTCGGCTACAAAAC
>CAMBIM010000212.1 GCA_945867505.1 Chitinophaga pinensis | reverse complement strand
AGCCAGAATTGTTTCGGCAGAATTTATCTCCGCCAGCTTTTGAAACAGCTCGCGCTTTATTTCCAGTTTTTCTACAATAGCTTCTATCACTAAATCGGCTTTCAGCGAATTTACATCGGCAGAAAAACTGATTCGTGCTAAGGCAGCGTTCTTATCGGCTTCTGTAATTTTGTTTTTAGCCACAGCCGCAGCCAGATTCTTTTCTGTTTCAGCTTTTGCTTTTTCAAGCTGCGCAGCGTTTACATCAAACAGCACTACTTCAAAATTTGCCTGCGCAAAAACCTGCGCAATACCCGCGCCCATGGCACCTGCACCGGCTACTCCTATCTTCTTTATTAGTTCTTTCATTACTCTTAAATTTTTACATTGCCAAACGTAAGAGTTTATCATGAATGTGGAAATAAAAGAACTGGAAGAAAAAATTGCAGCCATTGCCGAAGCCTCTCCGGCCAAAGTGGATTTGATAAACCGGTTGGCTTTTCTGCAGTTTGAAATTAATCCGCTAACTACTTTCGAAACTTCGCAACAGGCAATTGCATTGGCACAAGAAATTAACTATAAAGCTGGCGAGGCACAAGGTATGTTGTATGCGGGCATGAGTGCCTCGGCACAACGCAAATACGATGAAGCCTTGCGGTTATACGAGAACGTTAAAAAAATAAGATTAGAACTGGAAGATGAAGAAGGCATAGCTGTAGTTCATGCCAAGCTTGGCAACACCAAATTGTATTCGGGAAACTATTCCGAAGCGTTGCAACATTATAAAGCCGCTATTGTTATTCGCGAGCAAATGAACGATGTTGCCGGAGCGGCTGACTTGTATGCTAATTCAGGAATTATTTATGGTCTTCAAGGCAGTCATTTACAGGCTTTGCAGACGCATTTACATGCGTTAAAAATATATGAACAGGCAAAGGATGATTCGCGTATCGCCAGCTCTTCAAACAATATTGGGCTGATTTATCTAGACCAAAAGAATTTTGCAGAAGCATTGAAAATGTTCGAGCGTGCGCTCGAAATACGAAAGGAAAAAAATGATACTAAGTCCGTCAGCGATTTGTTGAATAATATTGGAACGGTGTATCACGCTGAAAATAAATTACACGAGGCGCTTGAGTTTTACCAACAGGCGCAACGCCTTCGCGAAAAACTGGGTGATAAAGCAAAGTTGGGTTCTTCCTACAGCAACATGGGTAAGGTATATAAAGACCTTGGGCAACATTCAATAGCTATTGGCTACTACGAAACTGCTTTTGAACTGTTTAAAGAAAGCAACGAAAAACGTGGTGTGTTGCAGTCGTATTTTAATTTGGGCGAAATATTTTTGGAGAAAAAGGACTTTGAAAAGGCAAAAGAGTTTTTGGATTTTGCTGTGAAGAGTGCTACTGAAACCGGATTGAAAAACTATTTGCGCGATGCGCTTCAATCTCTTTCTACACTTTTTGCTACACAACAAGATTTTAAAAAGGCATACGAAAACTATGTGCAGTATACCTTGGTAGATAAAGAAATTTCGAATGCAGATACCAGTAAGCAGATAGCACAAATGAATGTGCGGCACGAGATTGAGCAACGCGAACGCGAAGCAGAAATTGAGCGCGCAAAGAATATTGAGTTAAAGAAAGCATTCGATTCTTTGGAAGAAGAAAAAAAGCGGTCGGAAAACTTGCTGCATAATATTTTGCCGGAAGCAGTAGCCGATGAAATAAAACGCAACGGAAAATCGGAGGCCAGATATTATGAGTTGGCATCGGTAATGTTTTGCGATATAGTGGGGTTTACCACTATCAGCGAAACTTTAGGTCCGCAACAATTGATAAATGCTGTAGATGAATGTTACAGTGAGTTTGATGCTATTGTAGAAAAGCACGGAATAGAAAAAATAAAAATAATTGGCGATTCCTACATGTGTGCAGGCGGGTTGCCTATCGAAAACGAAACACATGCTTTGGATATAATTAATGCAGCATTTGAAATGCGCGAATTTACTTTGCGGTTTTCTGCTGCTCAAAAGCGAAAGGGATTACCTGAATTTCATTTTCGGTTTGGAATTAATTCCGGTGCTTTGGTTACCGGTATAGTTGGGGCTAAAAAATTTGCTTACGATATTTGGGGCGATACCGTAAACGTAGCTGCCCGCATGGAACAAAACAGCGAACCCGATAAAATAAATATCTCAGGTTCAACTTACGAAATAGTGAAAGACAGAATAAATTCTGTGCATCGCGGAAAAATTAAAGCCAAGAATAAAGGAGAAATAGATATGTACTTTGTGGAAAGTGTTTTGTGATACAAAATTCCCTCTTCCTTACCATCCCTAAAAATGAGGATACCTATTGGTTTTATTTAAGATACATTTGGAACAAATTATACACTATGAAAAGTATTTTCCTCTTTGTTTTCATTTCATTTTCGCTTTACAGCACAGCGCAATTCAGAAGCATAGAAAGTATTAACTTTGGCGATATAAGTGTAATTGAGTTTACTGCCAGCGGAAATATTTGGGTGGGTTCAAAAGCCAGCGGTTGCGCGGCATTTACGGCTGCCACACAAACATGGAGTAATTTTACTACTGTAAACTCTTCGATGAATAGCGATAGCGTAACCGCTATTACCCTCTATCCAATTGCTGGTGTAGTTCATTCATTTATGGGCACTACTAATGGCGTAGCGTATAAACATGGCACTGCGTGGGATACACTTACCGGGTTGGCTAATCCGCATGTTATTGATATGGTACATTCTACAGTCGATAGAAAATTGTATGTAGCCACCAAAGCCGGCATATCTGTTTATGATGATTCTACATTGGCTATAATTACAAGCCTTATTACCGGTAGTTCGTTGCCCGGAGGCAATGTTACTTGTTTGCAAGCCAGGGCTAGCCAAGCCAATGGGTTTTATTATGGCACAGCCGATAGTGGGTATTATTATTCCTTTAACGGAACAAGTTTTAGTGCTAAAAATGTAAATAATTCCACCCTTGCCGATAATCGGATTAATTATATTCTGCTTTCCGCTAATGGGCTTGATAGTTATGTAGGAACCAAAGGCGGTTTCAGTCAATGTATGAACGCGGGTATTTGCTCTAGTAAAAGCGATACTACCGGCTTGCCGCAAAACGATATTACTTGTATTGAAGTAGATTGCCGTGGCGATGTTTGGATGGGCACACGCGATAGCGGTCTTGTCCGGTTTGATATAACGCTTCAGCAATTTCATAGAATAACAATGGCTGATGGTTTGCCGAGCAACAGAATTACTGCCCTTAATAATTTAACCAACAGTTGCGAAATACACATTGGCACTGCCGATGCCGGAGTGGTTAAGCTTGACTCCAACTATGTAATTGCGCAATTGCCAACATCAATTTCTAATTTAGCTAAGCAGCAAATGGCTATTAAGGTCTTCCCTCAACCGGCAAGCGATGTAGTCAACTTTGTTACTGCCTTAGATGTCAAAGAGGGCGAAGTTTCGTTGTTTGATGTAAGTGGCAAATTGGTTTTGAGCAAAACAATAAATAACACCAATCAGTTTGCATTAAACACACAAAACCTGGAACAGGGTATTTACTTCTATTCTGTAAAAGCAAAAGAATCCGTTTTAAAGACCGGAAAGGTTTCTATTCTTCGGTAACTGCATTTTAGCGTATAATTTCAGGAAAAGCGCTCCCTGTTTGGGAGCGCTTTTTTATTGTGGTAATTAGTTCAAATTTGCGCCCTCAATTTCAATAATGATAAAGTTTGAAGAGTTTGTTTTAAAGAATGGCTTAAAAGTCATTGTTCACGAAGACCCTACCACCACTATGGCGGCAGTGAACATTTTATATAAAGTAGGCTCGCGCGATGAAGATGTAAAGCAGACCGGCTTTGCACATTTGTTCGAGCATTTTATGTTCGAAGGCTCGGTGAACATTCCCGAGTTTGATACCCCTTTGCAAAATGCAGGCGGAGAGAACAACGCGTTTACCTCTAACGATATTACCAACTACTACGATATTCTTCCGGCTAACAATCTAGAAACTGCTTTTTGGTTAGAGAGTGATAGAATGCTTTCGCTGGCGTTTGAAGACGAGAGTTTAGCTACGCAGAAGAATGTGGTGATGGAAGAGTTCAAAGAGCATTACATCAATCAACCGTATGGCGATGTATGGCATAAGATGTGCGACTTGGCTTACAAAGTGCATCCGTATCAATGGCCGGTAATTGGTTTGAATTTGCAGCACATTGAGCAAGTGCAAATGCAGTCGGCAAAAGATTTTTATTTCAAGTACTACCGCCCTAACAATGCGGTGATGGTAGTAGGCGGCAATGTAAAGACCGCACAAGTGCAAAAGCTTGCCGAAAAATGGTTTGGCGAAATACCTGCGGGCGAAAAGATAATCCGCAGTCTGCCGAAAGAACCCGCACAAACAGAAGCGCGTATTTTAGAAGTAAAAGCCGATGTGCCTGTGAATGCAATCTACAAAGCCTACAAGATGGGAGCGCGCACAGATGCCGATTTCCATGCGTCAGATTTGCTGCGCGATATTTTAAGCAATGGCGATTCATCGCGCTTGTATCAGGAATTAGTGAAAGAGAAAAAGCTGTTCAGCAGCATTAGTGCCTACTCTACAGAAACAATAGATGACGGCTTGCTGATGATTGAAGGAAGATTGAGCAAAGATGTTTCAATGGATGCAGCCGACAAAGCCATTGAAGAAGCCGTAACCGAAATGGTGAACATAAAGGTGAGCGAAGACGAACTGAAGAAGGTGAAGAACAAGATTGAAGCCTACGTAACCTTTGGCGAAGTAAACGTG
>CAMBIM010000211.1 GCA_945867505.1 Chitinophaga pinensis | reverse complement strand
TGCAACTAAAAATAATTGAGCGGCTCAATTTAATTTAGGGAAGCGGAGCGTAAACACCGTTCCCTTTGGTGTATTGTCTTTAATCGAAATTTCGCCTTTATAAATTTCTACCACCCGCTTTACAATGTATAAGCCCAGGCCGGTGCCTTTTGTTTTGCGCGTATCTTCGTTGCCTACGCGGTAGAACTTCTCAAACACTTTGTTTTTGTCTTCCCCGCTTATGCCTATGCCGTTATCGGCAACTTTCAATACAATACTTCCTCCCTCTTCAGTCAGCACTACATGCATGGCGGTTTGTTCGGGCGAGTATTTAATGGCGTTCTCTATTAAGTTAATCACTACCGAGGTAAAGCCAAGGGCATCGGCATGCAGATACAAATCGGGTTTAATCTCTCCGGTTATAACTATAGCCTTTTTGTTGTGCACAAAACGGTCGGTTACTGCCCGCACAATGTCCGAAACGTTTATTTCATCATTCCCCAGCCCCGGTTCTTCGCGTTCAATTTTAGCGGCAAACAGGATGTTATCTACCAATGACTCTAATCGGTCTAAATCTACCAGCGAGTTGCCGATTAGTTTATCCGATTGCTCCGGTTCTAACTTTCGTTTTACTAAAGTTTGTAACGAAAGCTTGATGGTAGCAAGAGGCGATTTTAATTCGTGTGTAATGGAAAGAAGAAAGTTCCGTTGCTGTGCCGCCAACTCCATTTCGCGCAAAAAGACTTTGCGCACCCGTAATAAGCCCAATAGTAATAGCAGAATAAATACTCCGCCTTCGGTTACTATCATGAACTTCTGCCGGTTGTATTTTGAAACTAAATCCTTATAATCTTTAGATGCTGTATAATCCAGTTGAGGATTGTCTTTTTGAAAGGTGATTCTTTGCAATTCTATTCTTTCGGTAAAGGCTGTTTCGTTTTTGGCGTATAATAAATATGCCCACCATAGCGAAAACGCCAGGATGTAAGCAAACACCAGATAGAATGTTTTGAATGGCCCCGAGGAAAAAGATTTGTTAACCATGCGTTAAAGATATTCCGAATTTAGAATTTTGCCTGCCTGCCGCAGCGGCAGGAATTTGAGAAATTACTATTTTCATTTTATGGCAAAGAGAAAACGCAAGAAGAAAACTGCGGAAGAGCTGAGTACCGAAAATGAGTTGCTGAAACTGAAAATGATGGCGGAGTTCGGGGGCGATTTTATGGGCGGTGAAGACCTGCCACCGGATATAGAGAACCAGTTTTTAAAGCAGGTAATGAGTTTTCATAAGCTGCACGATAGCTCTAAAACTACCACCGTTTACAAATACATTGGCGAGCCCGAATACAACCACGTAAACGATTTGAGCGATAAAGAAGTGGTAAAAGAACTGAAAGCCCTGCTGAAGCTGATGGATAAGAAAGGGGTGGCTTTAAGTGCTTTGCCCGAAACCCCTAAGCGCGAGGTATACCGGTTTATTACCGAGGAGTTGTTTAAACACGAAATAGAAGATGTAAAAGTGCGCGGCTGGGTAAACCAGTTTGTTTACGAAGAATTTTACCCTAACCCCGATTATGATATACGCAGCGCTGCCTCCTTATGCTTGCAATCTATTTTTAATAAGGGACATGTTTTTTTTGAAGACCATTACAGCGAGGAGATGAAAGACCACCTGGGTCTTTCAATGGAAGTAGAAGAGTTGCGCGAAAAGATTGAAGCGTTTTGGAGCAAGTTTAACAACGTAAAGCTAAACCAATACGATGTAGATAAACTGGAAATTAATGAAGACACCGCCCATGTAGTTTGTAATGTGAGTTATAAAACGCAGGCACAAAAAGGAAGAAAGTTTAAAACCGAAGATGCGGTGGTGGAGTTTAACCTGGTGCGCAGTAAGTTTGTAAACAGCTGGTGGGAGATTGTGCAGGTGAGTACGGATGTCTTGTAATACTACTCACCCCTGTAGTCCCCTCAAGGGGACATGTATGTCTTGCCTTTAACCATGTGTATTTCTCAATTATAGTTTGAGTTTAAATGAGTATGACAAAACTAGTTCCTCCCTCGAGGGAGGTTAGGTGGGTGACTGTATTAGGCGCTACTATTCATCTTTTCTCTTTCTGCTCCGCCCTCTCGGCTCATCAGCTTCATGCAATACAATTTCGGAATGTAAGAACTCTGCAGCCTCTGCCGAATCTTTTACTTTAGTAGCACTGCGCTCTAACATTTCTGATTCAAACCCGGTTAGCACCGTTTCCCTTAGCCCAACTTCCCGCCATTGAGACATTGGCCGACATCCTTTTGAAATGGCCCGAGCCAGTGCCAGCGCATCAAGCAGTGTTTGGTTGGCGCCCTGCCCTTTAAACGGACTCATAGGATGAGCGGCATCGCCAATAAGCGTAACCGCGGCTCCTTTACTTAATAATTCAGGCGCAAGTAGTTCCCGGTCATACAACGGATAACCGGAAACCTGCGCTGGTTCGGTTGCTGTTAAAATTTGAGGAATGGGAGGATGCCACTGTGTCCTGAGACAGGCTTCCTCTTTAAGTGCCTGAGCCCCAGATGCACTCAATGCCATGGCCTCTTTTTCCGACATGGGGAAACTAAGCTGCCACATTACCGAGTTGGCCGAAAAAGGCATGATGTATATCCGCTCGTTGCCATTAGCGGTTTGAAATACCGTTGCCGAATCGAGCAAAGAACTTTCAACACCTTCCAGATGCTGCAAAGGACAAATACCTAATATGACTATACAGCCCAGGTAACGCAAGGGGGTAATATCGTCACCAATAAGCAACCTGCGCACGGCACTGCGAATGCCATCTGCTCCAACTACCAGGTCGGCTTGGGCACTCTTCCTCTGCCCGTTTACCAGAAAGTTCAGTTCAACACCTTCGCCTTCCCGTTCTTTATAATCTATTAATTGATGCCCCCATTGCACGGCCTCCTCACCACCCAGTTGCTCCAACAAAGCTAAGCGCAAACTCTGCCTGGCTATATGTATGTTTCTGCGCTTGGGATACTTATGGTCAACTACCGGCACCCACTTTCTCATTCCCCATTCGCCTATTACTTTTCCTTCGGTAGTATGCACCACATGTCGGGTTGAAATTACCCCTTCTGTTAACTCGGGAATGCCCAATGCGGCTATAGCTTTACCGGCTTGTTGTAAGGTAAGCCCATAGCCCTGAGAGCGGGAGTTAAAGCGGCTATCGCGCTCATAAAGCGTAAAGGGAATGCCGCGGTGCAAACAAGCCACGGCCAAAGCCATACCGCCAATTCCCCCACCAACAATAGCCACGTGCGGGTAGTTTTGTGTATCGGCTATGGGCGGGGCGGCTGCGTGAACCAAGCCCGACCCGTTACAGTTTAAGCAGACATACTGGTGACCTTTAGGGCGAACCGGTACCATGCCTTCGCCATTTGTTTTTTCAAATTGCTGTAGCGCCATTTGGTAGCGGAGGCGTGCGTTCTTACGCACCTTTTTGCTCATTCTGCCGCGCCCCTGGCACTCGGGGCAGGTAGTCCAGTAATCCTCTTTATTTATCACCTTCTCCATCCTTTTTTAAATTGGCTATACCTTTTTCTTGGCTAACGAAATGGCGCACTTTAATGCGCTACCTCTCCGCAAGCACTAAACAAAAATAAGAAAGAGAAACTCCTTGCGACAGGTTCGCGCAGAGCCGGAGAACTTGGCGGGACACAAGTAATTTGAAATTTCCATTTCTCACATAAATGTAAAATTTCATTAAAACCTTTACACCCCTTGCAAATTTGCTTTTCCTGTTTTATTTTAGCATTATGCTCCAGGGGTGGAGCATGGGTTTTATGGTGTGTGGAGTGCGGTAGGGGTACCGCACTCCTTCTTTTTTAAGCCTACTCAAAGTGAACTAAACCCAATAATTGCGGATGCAATCATACAGGAGCAAAATGCAATCATGCGTTCCGACAGGTTCTCCGTTTCGGGAACCTGTCGCGCGTAAAGGCAACAGGTTCCCGCAGAGCCGGAGAACCTGTTGCAACTAACTTTCTTATTGGTAAGCTTCACTTCATTTCTCACAGAAATGTAAAATTTAATTAAAACCATTACAGCCCTTGCAAATATGAATTACCTGTTTTATTTTAGCATTATGCTCCAGGGGTGGAGCATGGGTTTTATGGTGTGTGGAGTGCGGTAGGGGTACCGCACTCCTTCTTTTTTAAGCCGGTAATAAACTATTCGCCTACTCTTTTATTAAACCTTGCCATTACTTCATCGCCCCATTGTTTCCATTTTTCGTCATAAGGTTTGGCGGCAAGTCCGCTGCCGGGCTTAGGTATTTTTTTGCAGCGCAGTTCCTTGCCCAGTTCTATACCTTTAGCGTTCAGCTCCTCCCAATCCTGTCGGCTGGGGGCATTGGTATAAAGGGTTCTTAAATGCATTATGCCATACGCTTTGGCAAACTTTATCATAGTGTCGGTGCATCCTTCTTTTTGGTCAGCTTTTTCACATTCCCAAATAGTTTTTTCGCACAAGCCGGTTATGTCGGAGGCAGCAGCTATGGTTTTGCGCCCGCTTACGCGGGTCAGTTTAAAGTAGTAGGCGGTGTTCTGCAAAAAGTAATCGGTGCAGCTTAGTTTAATAGTGGTAGGTGTATGCATAAGTAAATGGTTTACTTCTCTGGTGGTTATGAGCAGTAAAAGCCGGGGCATACCAACAGGCAGCAAAACAACATAGGGGCAGTAACCGCGGGTGCTCAATACATGGGCTAAATAAAGGAGGAAACGGCAAAACATACCTTACCAAAGGGTAAGCCATGTTGCCCCTACCTGCGCCTATGTTTGACATGC
>CAMBIM010000210.1 GCA_945867505.1 Chitinophaga pinensis | reverse complement strand
GTGTTACTTGGACACCATTGGCTGGCGATACCGGATGCCATAATTTTGTTTTAACTACAGAAAATAATGACTGCCCTATAAACGGTGCTTACACTCGCGTATATTCTATTTGTGTGTTTACACAAGTGCAGTTGCTTACCGCCAGCGTTACTTACTGCGGAACACCCGTGCAGTTAACTGCTACCGGTGGAACTAATTTTAGTTGGATTCCATCAATAGGTCCAAACGGAGTATCTAATCCGAATATTTACAATCCTACCGTTACTCCGGCAAGTTCTACCATGTATTATTTTACTTCCGATTGCGGAACAGACTCTGTATTTGTAGGTGCAGCACCGCCATTTAATTACGATGCTGGACCTGGGGGAAGTATTTGCCAAAATGGACAAGTGCATTTGAATGCAACAGCCGATAATCTTTATGCGCCTTACCATTTTCAATGGGTGCCAAGTGCAGGATTGAATGATCCAATTGCCAATATTCCGAATGACACCGTGCCAAACCCTGTGGCAAGTCCGCTAACTACAACCAAATATTACCTGTATGTAACCGGTGCAAATGGTTGCACCAATGTTGACTCTGTTACGGTGAATGTTTCCGGTTCGGGGCCCAATATTGTGGTACAAGCAAACCCAACAAATGTTTGCCCTGGTGACCCAGTAAATTTGAATATTGTTACCAATCCGCAAAGTTGCGGCATTGCACAAACGCCATGCAGCGGGCATGTGGTGCAAGCACAAATAGGAACGGGCACGGGTGTTACACCAACTGGTTCGCCCACACAGTATCCAACAGTATATGGACATTATAGCAAAAGCGCACGGCATCAATTTTTGTATTTACAGAGTGAAATAATTGCACTAGTAGGTTCTGGTGGAACAATAGACAGTATTGCTTTTTACATGGATGATGTAAACGGTGTGTTAGACACCATGAAGAATTTTGAAATAAAGATGAGTTGCACACAAGCTAATTCTCTTACTACTTGGCAGCCGAATTTAGTTACGGTTTTCTCTCCTAAAAGTGTTCCGCTAGGTGTAGTTGATGGATGGATAACTCACCGTCTCGATTTCCCTTACGACTGGGATGGTTCTTCCAATTTAGTAGTAGATATTTGTTTTGATAATACCGGCAGCCCAACCATACTAAACAAGAAAATGCAAATGACGCCTACTGCATTTCCTTCGGTATATTATTCAAAAGGAAACACTAACCAATGCGGAGTTACGGGTGTACCTGCAAGTAGTGTCAACCGCCCCAATGCACGGTTTAATATTTGTGTAACCGATGTGGCAGGTTTGCCAATTTTGTGGACACCAAGTGTTGGCGGAAATGCACCAACGCCAATAAATATTGTAAATCCGGTTGCTCGTCCTGAAACACCGGTTATTTATGGAGTAGATGTAACGGCTATAAACGGATGCCACAGCCAAGATTTTGTTTATGTAAATGTAGATACCTCGGTGCGCTTGTATGCTTTTCCAACAGATACATTCTTCTGCACACCGGTTATAGTTCAACTTACAACAGTAACTTACGGAAGTCCACTGCCGGGCAATAGCTTTAGTTATCAGTGGACAAATCTTACCACTAATACTTCGGCAGGAACAGGTTCTTCTATTACCGTTAACCCAACTTCTGATGTAGATTATTTAGTTACGCTAACTGGTGCAGCTTGCACTTTGCATGATACTGTTCATGTAAGAACAGGTATCAGCATTCCGGTAAACTTGATTGTTGATTCTATTTCGTGTTTTAATGCTAACGATGCTATAATTCACGCACAGCCTACCGGTGGCACACTTCCAATTTCTTATACCTGGAGCAATGGCGTAACTGGAGTTGATTCTATTAAAAATCTTGCACCAAGCACTTATTCGGTTACTATTTCCGATGCTTCGGGATGCACCGGTACTGGTAGCACTTCTATTACACAACCAACGCAATTGAGTTACACTGCCAACTTTGTAAATATTCTATGCCACGGGGCAAACGATGGAAGTATTACGCTTACGCCAAGCGGTGGCACACCAAGTTATTCTTACCAATGGAATCCTGCACAAGGAAATACACCAAGTGCCACTGGGCTTGCCGCAGGAAATTATTCTATAACTATTTATGATGCGAATAGTTGCAGCGTAACAGTCTCTTCAACCATTACAGAACCAGCGTTACTAACTTCTACCGTAGCAATAACTAATGCTAGTTGCGATGCCAGTTTAGATGGAACGGCTACCGCAACTATAAATGGCGGCACAGCCAACTATACTTTTCAGTGGGATGTTACAAATGGAAATTCTTCCATCAGCAATTTAGATAATGGCAACCATACACTAATAGTTACCGATGCTAATAACTGCACTCTTACTTCCATTTTTTCTATTGATACCGTATATGTTTTGCATGTATCATCCACATCAACTAACGTATCTTGCTTTGGTGCAGCAGATGGATCAGCTGCGGTTACTGCTTTAAATGGAACAGCGGCTTATACTTATTTATGGTCACCATCTAACCAAAACGTAGCGAACGCTACAGGCTTATCTGCTGCTAATTATTCGGTTGTAGTAACCGATAGTAAAAACTGTACGGCTTCTACAAATACTACTATAACAGAACCTACTGAAATAGTTTTGTCTTTCAACCATACTAATCCTCTTTGCACCGGCATTGCAAATGGCACGGCAGATGTAACTGCCACGGGTGGCAGCGGAACGTATACTTACGATTGGGCATATTTACCCGGTGCGCCAGATGCTAATTCGCTCAACGGTATTCCTGCAGGTATTTATGATATTACAGTTACCGATGCAAGCAATTGCAGTAAGCAAGGAAATGTAACGCTTGACAATCCGCTTTCATTAAATGCGCAGTTCATCAATAAGAACGAAATTACCTGCGCCAATGCTATGGATGGTTCGGTAGAAGTTTCTGTTTCGGGTGGAACACCACCAATTTCTTTTTTATGGAACGATGGTTCTACGGCTGCCATTCAAAACAATCTTGCATTGGGAAATTATGTGGTAAACGTAAGCGATGTGAATGGTTGTGATACTTCGCTCAACGTAACTTTTGTTGCACCACCTCTAATTTCTATTTCTCAATTAAATATTGATTCGGTTTCTTGTCCAGATTATACAGATGGAAGCATTTTAATTTATGCCAACGGTGGAACACCCGGCAATGTGATTACTTACGAATATTCGATTGACGGAATAAATTTTCAAACCAGTGCGTGGTTCGCTAACTTAAATGCAGGAATTTATTCGTTAAAAATTCGCGATAGTCAAGGCTGCATAAAAGATACTGCTGTAGTTATCTACGAACCAATTAAACCAAGTTTGAATATTCTACCGCAAGACAGCACTATTAAACTTGGGCAGGAAATTACGCTTGTTTCCAACATGAGCGATTATACTTCGGCTGAAATAAATTTCTATTCATGGTCGCCTATTACAGGTTTAAGTTGTACCGATTGTGCAAGTACACTAGCTTCTCCTTATACGCACACCATTTATACTTTAACAGTAAATTATCTTTCTAATTGCAGCGTTTCGCAAACAATTAGCGTCTATGTAAGCGATGGTGAAGAATATTTTGTGCCAAATGCTTTTACACCTAACGGAGATGGCAACAATGATGTCTTTACCATATACGGATTTGGTTTAGCTAAAGCGAACTTGAAAATTTTTGACCGGTGGGGCGAAAAAATTTACGATTCGCCAAACCAGTGGCAAGGTTGGGATGGGACTTACAGAAGCGAAACGCAAAACCCGGGAGTTTATACGTATTTTGTAGAAGGTGTTTATTTGAACGGGAAGAAAAAGGAGAAGAAAGGAACAGTTACCTTAATTCGCTAGTTGTAAAAATGAAGATTAGCAGGTAGAAACAAGTTTAGAATTGTAACCTTTCTGCCCCAAAATCGGTAAAAGCAGTTGTAGTAGTATGCGGGAAATGTTTTAACGAGAATATTTTTAATAAAAGTTTTGTCGAATCGAATTTTTTCTATTTTAGTCATCTTAATAAACCGAGATAAATGAAAAAAGTTTTACCCCTCATCCTGATTTTAGTTGCGATGTTGAAGGCATCAGCACAAGATCCACACTTCTCTCAATTCTATATGTCGCCACTCAATTTGAACCCCGCCATGGCTGGTGCGTTCGATGGCAACTACCGCATAACCGGTTTGTTCCGTGGGCAATGGGGTTCCATTTTGCGCGATGAGCAAACGCCTATGTATCGAACCTATACTTTTAGTGCAGATTTTAGAACCAACAAAGGCTTTGGAAAAGGCGATGCCTTTGGTTTTGGAGCATCCTTTGTTGGCGATCAAGCTGGCGAATCTAAATTTGGTTACAATGTTGGTGGACTATCTTTAGCTTACCATAAATCATTAAATCAAAAAAACACCAATTATTTAGCTATTGGTTTTTCTTCACAAATTTTTCAGCAAACAATTGATTTCTCGCACTTACAGTTCGGTAGCCAGTGGGATGGTAATGCTTATAATTCGCTATTGCCAACCAACGAATTTTTAGTAGATAATAAATTTTTATACTGGGATGTAAACGCAGGTTTAATGTGGTATATGAAAATTTCTAAAAGAACAAGCGTTTACATTGGAGCATCCGCATATCATTTAAACCGTCCTAATATTTCTTTCTTGGGAGATAAGAATGTGAAGTTGAATATGAAATTTGTTGGCCATGGCGGAGTTCGTTTTCCGCTTAAAGGCAGATTTGACTTGCAGCCTAAATTCATAGTAATGAGCCAAGGAAAATCACTTGAATTAATTTTAGCTACCGATTTTAG
>CAMBIM010000209.1 GCA_945867505.1 Chitinophaga pinensis | reverse complement strand
CAATTTCAACAATGGGCAAACGCGCTAGTGATACAGTAACTATTGATTTCTCCATGAAAGAAATTCCAGGATTTAAGAGCAAGGTGGGCGAAAAAATAGGAACGGCTTATTGGGAATTCAACAAGGATAATTTAACGCAAAGCGCACCTGATACTTTAAACCATGTTGTAGCTTTTATGAGCGAATACCCACAGTATGTTTTAGAAGTTGGCTCGCATACCGATAATAAAGGAAGTGATGAATACAACTTGAAACTTTCGAAAAGAAGAAGCGATGCGGTATTGAAATATTTGTTGAGTAAGAAAATACCAAGCTACCGTTTAGAAAGCAAAGCTTATGGTGAAAGCCAACCGGCAGAGCTAAACGAAAACCCACCGGGAACCGATAACCCTGATGGAAGAACTAAGAACAGAAGAACAGAGTTTAAAGTTATAAGCGAGTTAACTGCCGAGCAACAATTGGCTAAGCAAGCTGAAGAAGAAGCGGCTATAGCGAAGAAGAAGAAATTCAAAAAAGCCACTGCAGTATCTACTAAATAAATTTGAAAGACAACCGCCACAAATGCACTGATAATTTTTCCGTGCGTTTGTGGTGGTTTCTTTTTTATGCTAAAGCATTAGCGCAGGCAATACCATCCATAGCGGCACTTACAATGCCACCGGCATAACCCGCTCCTTCGCCACAAGGGAATAAATTATTGATTTGAGGATGCCTCAAGGTTTCTTTATTCCGGGGTATGCGCACCGGGCTCGAAGTTCTGCTTTCTACCCCCACCAACACCGCTTCGTTTGTCCGGTAGCCTTTCATCTTTTTTCCAAAATCAACTAATGCTACGCGCAAACTTTGGGTAATGAAAGAAGGCAAGACGTTTTTTAATTCCGCAACCGTAAGCCCCGGAACATACGAAGTGCGGGGCAGTGTTGCCGATGTTTTATTCTGAATAAAATCTTCCATGCGCTGTGCCGGTGCTTGAATATTGCCCGTGGCAGCAAATGCTTTCTGTTCTATCTGCTTTTGAAACTCCAAAGCAGATAAAGCACCATGTGCGGAAAGATGTTTCCAGTTATCGGCATCTACGCTTACTACCATCCCGCTATTGGCAAAAGGCCCGTTGCGCGCGCTTGAGCTCCAGCCATTCACTACCGTTTCATCAGCGGCTGTCATAGCCGGTGCTATGACCCCACCGGGGCACATGCAAAATGAAAACACACCGCGGTTACAGGCTTGTGTAACTAAACTGTAACTGGATGGCGGAAGAAAATCTCCCCGCTCATTGCGCTTATATTGTATAGCATCTATCAGCGGTTGCGGATGCTCTACGCGTACACCCAGGGCAAACGGTTTGGCTTCTATCAAAATATTTTTGTGGTGCAGCAGTTCAAAAATATCGCGGGCAGAGTGACCAGTGGCGAGAATGACCTGCTGAACATCAAACTCATCGCCATCGGCACAATAAATTTTAGTGATGCTATCTTTCTCTATTTTAAAATCAACTACTTTTTTGTTGAAGTGAACTTCGCCACCGGCATCAATAATAGTTTGCCGCATGTTTTCGATAATACGCGGCAGTTTGTTGGTGCCTATATGCGGATGTGCCTCGTACCCTATCCGTTCATCGGCACCGTGTTGGATGAATACATCCAGCACTTTTTTAATGTCGCCACGTTTGGTGCTGCGGGTGTAAAGTTTGCCATCGCTGTAAGTGCCGGCACCGCCTTCGCCAAAACAATAATTGCTTTCAGGGTTTACCACTAACTTTTTATTCAGCAGCGATAAATCTTTAATGCGTTCGCGCGAAGGTTTTCCGCGTTCTAAAATAATGGGCTTTATTCCTCTTTCCAGCAATTGCAAAGCCGCATACATACCGGCCGGCCCCAGACCTATGATGTGACAGGTCTTTTGATTACTGACCGGTTGCAACAAAAATGTTTTTAGTTCGGGATTAAACGTTTCATCTTTTAAATACACATCTACTTTCAGCAATACGATGATTTGCGGCTTGCGGGCATCCAACGATTTACGCACCAAGTGAACGTGCGATATTTCATGGATAGAAATGCTGGATGCTAAAGCAGCTTGCCGTTTAAGTTCATCGGCATCTGCCGCCTGCTCGGGCGTAAGTTTTAATTCTATAGCAATGGGCATGGTTAGGTTTTTATCCTAAAAACAGGGCGAAGATATTCATCCTGCATAGTTTTAAAAATGTATGCCGTACGCTTCAAAGCATAATATGCGGTTTATAACAGGTGCTGTTTTTTATTTCAGTTGTAAGCAAAGCTGAATACTTTCGGGGCTTAAATTTCTATCTATGAAATTCACTTTTACCTCTTTGCTTTTGCTGCTTGCCTATTTCAGTTTTGCGCAGGTAGATATTTTAGATGAACTGACTAAAGACCAAAAACCCAAGCGCGAGTATGTTGCTTACACCTTTAAAACCACTCGCGTTATTAACGGACACTCCGTAGAAACGGTAAAGAAAAATCAGCTTGATTTTAGAGTGAGCCACCGCTTTGGCGATATGGCAGCCAGCAACAACGATCATATTCATTCTATGTTCGGTTTTGACCAGGCGGCAGACATTGCATTTATTTTTGAATACGGAATTACCGATGATCTAACCGTTGGTATTGGTAGAATGAAAGGTGCCGGCCCGCAACGCGAATTATGGAATGCCAACATTAAATACCGCGCGCTTAAACAAACCAAAGATTTTAAGTTCCCCATGACCATTACCTTGTTTGGTAATACTTCTATTACCAGTATGCGCCCTTCTACCGACCCTACTTCTTTAAGTAATTTCGGAACAGGTTATGCCGGGTTTTCTCACCGCTTAAGTTATACGCTACAGGCTATGATGGCCGTAAAAGCTACCGACTGGCTTTCTATTCAACTATCGCCCACGTTTGTTTGGCGAAACAAAGTGGCGTATAACGATAACAACGGCTTGTTTTTCCTCGGGCTTTCTGCCCGCACCAAGTTTGCCAAGCGCTACGGAATCATTTTCGAATATTTTCTTCCGCTTGTTAAACCGGGCGTAGGCGGCAGAGAGTATTTTCCGATGGTGCGCGGTATAAAGAATGCGGCTTACTATCCTAACCTGCATATTGGTTTTGAAGCCGAAACCGGTGGTCACATCTTCCACGTAAACTTTACCAACTCCAGAGGAATGTTGGAGAACGATTTCTTACCCTACAACACCGCCAACTGGGCGCAGGGTGCTTTCCGTTTGGGCTTTACCATTTCCAGAACTTTCCCGTTGAGTTATAAGAACAAACCAAAAGAAGACCGCAAGTATTGGAAGAAGGGTAGCGTGGAGGATGAGAAGTAGTTTACAAGTTTAAATTGCGAGGAATAGGCTTTTACTTACACCCCGCCTCCATCATTAACTTAATACCCTTGTCAGCTACCGTATGTTGCGGAAAGCCGCTCTTTATTAGGTATCCTTTCTGCCTTAGCTTCATAAGCAGTTTAGCCAGTCCACCTTCGGAGTAAGATGTTAAACGGAGCAGGTATTTGTATTCGCCCGGTTGCTGGTTGTAGAAATGAATAAGCAATTTTGCTGCAATTTGTGCTGTTTTAACCCGGCCCGCACCTATACCGGCCTTATACAGTTTCCCGGCTAAGGCGTAAATATTTTCGTTAGTTGTGGCAACATGCGCGGGTAGTAGGTCAGTTTTTCTATTCATTCCCGATTGAGACGTAGCTTCGGAATCAATAGAGTTGTTTGCTGCAAGTTCTTGCGATGTTGTGGAATCAATAGCTTCCTTTGTTTCAGTTTGCTGTGGGGTTGTGGAATGAATAGCGCTATTTGTTCCAATGTCTTGTGAAGATGCGGAATCAATAGCTTCCTTTGCTCCAAGTTGTTCTGACGTTAGGGAATCAATAGCATTCTTTACCCCAAGTTGTTGTAAAGGCAGGGAATCAATAGAGCTATTTGCCCCAATATGTTGTGAGGTTGTGGAATCAATAGCTTTTTGAAGCTCGATTTGTTGCTTTAAACGGAGATTTTCTGCTTTTAGAGCATCGTTTTGCTCTATAAGCACATTAATAATCTTTTTAAGCGAGGTAACTTCTGCCTGCAAATCTTGTAAATTTGGTTCGCTCATAACCTTCAGTTTACTCCAAATATACAAAATAGAGCAAAAGCAAACAACCCGGCAATTACTTCTGTAAAAACTACTTATCTATCACCAAGCCATCGGAAGGAGCACCTAATTCTAAAAGTAAAGCAGCAATATCTTTTACAAAACTATCGCTGCCGCAGATGTAAAACCGCTGGCTGAAGTCGGCAATATATTTTACCAGTTGGTCGCGGTTTAGCCGCTTCTCTCTAAATCCTATTACCCCCTCGCGGGTAAAGTGGTTGACCAAATTTTCTTTCAGCATCTCCTGTAACTCGGGTCCGCAAATAATATCCTGCGCACCGTAGTTAGAATATATAAGCCGGCAGCCAGTAAGCTGTTTCTGGTGGCTAAGGTTTCTGAAAATAGAAAGGAAAGGAGTAATACCGGTGCCCCCCGCAATAAAAACACCCGGCCCTTTATATTCAATAGCACCAAATGGCTCCTGAATAATCAGCTCGGCACCCGCGTTGGTTTTGCCTAACTGCTCGGTAACCCCGTGGCGTGAATTATAAATGCGCGTTATTAATTCCAGATGCTGTGCGTTGCGCAAACCGGTAAATGTAAACGGTCGAAACTGTGCGCTCCAGCCTTCTTTATTTACAGCTACTTCGGTAGCCTGCCCCGGCACAAAATTATAACCCGAAGGTTTTTCAATAATAAAGCGTTTAACATCGGGGGTAATAAACTCGGCATCAATAATTTTTACTGTATGGTT
>CAMBIM010000208.1 GCA_945867505.1 Chitinophaga pinensis | reverse complement strand
AAAGCAAAGTCATTCCGACAACATCGGAATGAAAGAAAAATTAACTACGCTAATGAAGGTGGTCCGCGAAGAGAAGGAAAAGAGATGAGTGAGTTGGTGACTTGTGATTGGTAAATACCAATTGCTTCTTCACTAACAAAAGCTAAAGCAGAATTATAAACGGTAAAAACTTCATCCGTAAAAGTGGCAATGTCGAACTTACAAACAGCGCAGTCTTCGTGATGCGAAGCATCGTGTAAGTGGTTCTCGCAATGTTCGTGCGCTTCGTGTTGCGAGAAAAGATAATGCACCTCGCGCACACTAACGGTCTATACAATGGCTACTGCAAAAGCAACCGAGAGTATTTTGCGGAAAATAGAAATGTGTTTCATTATCGGGTGCGAAAATAATTACTTTGTGTTAATGAAACGTGAACTCATCTTAATCCGTCATACCAAATCAAGCTGGACAGATTTCGGTCTGCGTGACTTTGACCGTCCGCTCAAGAAGGAAAGAACAGACGATGCTAAAAACATGGCAAAGCATTTAAAGGAACTTGGCGTAACGCCCGATTTGATTTTATGCTCACCCGCGCTGCGCACCAAACAAACAGTCGAGTTTTTTTGCGATAAACTGAATTCCGATTACAATAATATTGAGTTTGATATGCGCCTTTATGAATCAAGCGCTGAAGATTACACGCAGGTAGTCCGCGAAACAGACGAGAAGATTAAAACGCTGGTAGTGGTTGGGCATAATCCTTCTATTACCGACTTTGCCAATCAGTTCTTACAAAGTAAAATCAGCGAAGTGCCAACCACAGGTGTGATTCTCTTAGAATTTGAAAGCGACAATTGGGAGATTTACCGCGCAACTCCCTGTAAGCTGAAATACTTTCTAACCCCAAAAACAATTTAAGGAACTGAGCTGCGTTCAATAATTGTAATGAGAACCAGCAGAACTATCATTCTTATGGCCTTGTCTCTCTTATTGCTTGCTATGGAATCATGCACTGTTAAAAAAGACTGTCGCGGGCGCGCTAAGCACAAACTGTCCAATGGTATTTGGATGTGAATTTTAGGTTAAATCTTACATCCTAAATAGTTTGCCGTTTCTTCCTGTTGTTATTCTTTTATTTTCGGCTTATATCTTATGGCAAAGAATACAAAGTTGATAAATCGCGAAGTAAGTTGGTTGAGTTTTAACGAACGCGTGTTGCAGGAAGCAAATGATGGTAATGTTCCCGTATTGGAGCGTTTACGTTTTCTTGGTATTTTCAGTAACAATCAGGATGAATTTTTCAGGGTTCGCGTGGCTACGGTAAAACGTATTTCACAGCTCGGCAAAAAGGTGCGAGATGTTTACAGCAAACCACAAAAAGTTTTGCAACAAGTGCATGATGAAGTAGTACGCCAAGGCAAACGTTTCGATGAAATTTATGATGCAGTTCAGCAGGAATTGAAGCGCAACAAAATTTTTATCATCAACGAGAAGCAACTTACCAAAGCGCAAGGTGCATTTGTAAAAAGCTATTTCGATGAGCATGTACGCCCGGCATTGGTGCCTATCATGCTTAACCAGGTTAAGCAGTTTCCGTATTTAAAAGATAAAGTAATTTATTTGGCTATTAAACTCACTAACGGAAAAACAAAACAATATTCGTTGGTAGAAGTGCCTTCCGATTCTACCGATAGATTTGTTATTCTGCCTTCACATAATCAAAATCAATACATCATTTTATTAGATGATATTATTCGCTACAATTTGCCTGAAGTGTTTTCTACGTTTCAGTTTAAAACCATTGAAGCCTTTACTATTAAAATAACGCGCGATGCCGAGTTGGATATTGATAACGATATTTCGCAAAGTTTTATTGACAAAATTTCGAAAGGCGTAAAGGCGCGGAGTAAAGGAAATCCTGTTCGCTTCGTTTACGACAATCTTATTTCTCGCGATTTGCTGGCGTTCATCAAATCGAAAATGAAGTTGCAGGACTTAAACAACTTGATTCCCGGTGGTCGTTACCATAACTTTAAAGATTTTATGGGCTTTCCACGACTGGGCGATAAAAATCTTTTCTACGAAAAGCAAAAGCCTTTAGCGCATCCGCTCTTGCCCATCAATAAAAGTTATTTCGAGGTTTTGAAGAAACACGATGTGATGTTGCATTATCCGTATCAAAACTTTGCACATTTTATTGAATGGTTGCGAGAAGCTGCAATTGACCCGAATGTGAAGAGCATAAAAATTACTCTGTATCGTGTGGCGCGAAACTCACGTGTAATCAACGCGCTGATTAATGCAGCCAAAAACGGAAAGCATGTGGTTGCTGTAGTAGAAGTACAGGCACGTTTTGATGAAGAAGCCAACATTCGCTGGGCAAAACATTTGCAGGATGAAGGAATTCAGGTAATTTATGGTGTGCCAGGCTTAAAGGTGCATTCTAAATTGTGTTTGGTTTCGCGAAACGAAAACGGAAAGCATGCGCGCTACGCCAACATTACTACAGGTAACTACAATGAATCTACTTCACAGGTTTATTCAGACGATGCGTTGTTTACATCCGATACAAAAATTACCAACGAAGTAGAACATACCTTTGAATTTTTTGAACGCAACTATAAAGTGCATACTTATAAGCACTTGATCCTTTCTCCGCTTTCTACGCGCAAACGTTTTTTACGTTTTATTGAAAGCGAAATGGATGCTGCGAAAAAAGGGAAGCGTGCCGGTATCTTTTTAAAGATGAATAGTTTGGTTGATGAAGAGATGATTGAGCAGCTTTACAAAGCATCGAAGGCGGGAGTTAAAATCAGGATTATTGTGCGAGGTATTTGCGCGTTGGTTGCAGGAGTGGAGGGCATGAGTGAGAACATCGAAGTTATCAGCATTATAGATAAGTATCTCGAGCATTCGCGCATTTTCATTTTTGAGAATGAAGGCGAGCCAATCTATTATTTTTCTTCTGCTGATTGGATGACCCGAAATCTTGATTCGCGTATTGAAGTGAGCTGCCCTGTTTACGACAAAAAAATTCAGAAAGAGATTCTCGACATTATGGAAATTCAATGGAAGGATAATGTAAAGGCTCGCGTGCTTGACCCATTGTTGAAGAACGAGCATCGTGTTTTACCAAATACCAAAACGGTTCGCTCGCAAGAAGCTATTTATAACTACTTGAAAAAGTAAAATCCCCAAAGTAATCATCCACACTTGTAATTTTATCGTTGAAAACTCTTTTGCTGCTTTCCCGTTGATGAAATTATTTTTAGGAAAATTTTCAACTTGGAGATTAAGCGTTTTGCAGCAATTGATATAGGCTCTAATTCAGTTCGTTTACTGATAGAAAACGTATTGCAAAATGGCGAAGGTCCAATGTTTAAGAAGAGTGCCCTCATTCGCGTGCCAGTTCGTTTGGGAGGAAACGCTTTTCAAAGCCACAGCATTCCCGAAATTACTATACGCCAGTTGGTAGATACCATGATTGGCTTTAAGCATATTATGCGCGCTAACAATGTGTTGCATTATAAAGGTTGCGCTACTTCTGCTATGCGCGAAGCCAACAACGGAGCGCAGATAATTAAACGAATACAAAAAGAAGCAGGTATTACTATTGAATTGATTACCGGCAACACAGAAGCAAACATCATCTTCAACAGCCAAAGAGCAGTTCGAGAAAAAATGGCAAAAAACTGTGTGTTTGTAGATGTAGGTGGTGGCAGCACAGAGATAACTGTTTTTAAAAATGGGAAAGTTTTTTGCGCAAAATCGTTTCGTATTGGCACTATCCGCTTGTTGCAAAATACAGTTTCGAAAGCAGAGTGGATAAAAATGAAAGACTGGCTGCACGATAAAACGCTGCGTATGCGTGAAGTGAGCGTGATTGGCTCCGGTGGAAATATTAACCGTATTTCTAAAATGGCTCAACTTAAAACCGATAAGCCATTATCGTTTAAAATGCTGAATGATATTGTAGAAGAGTTGAAAACTTACAGCTTTGATGACCGTATTAAAAAGTTTGACCTCAACCCCGACCGTGCAGATGTAATTGTGCCGGCCGGTGAAATTTTTGTAACCCTTATGATATGGCTAAAAGCCGATAAGATATTTATTCCTAAAGTAGGCTTAGGCGATGGTATTGTGCGCGAGGTTTATAAAGAATACTTGGACGGAAAGAAGAGTAACCTTTAAAGAATTGCCGCCAACGCCTTATGAGCACCATCGCAAATAGGCATTTTCTGACTCATCCCGCAGCGACAAATAGAAAGCTTCTCCCGCTTCTCTAACAACGTTCCATCTTCTAACATTACTTCAAAGTTGCCGGTAATGGTTACTGGTCCGCGAGGTTTAAGTTGTATAGTAGCGTAATCTTTCTTTTCTATTTCGAGTTCTTCCATAAAACAAAAATAAAAAACCCTGCACAAGCGGGGTTTTTGTTTGTTATCTCAATAAAGTTATAGTTCCTTTATATCGCGCATCGCTGTGGTTATTCAGCCAAACAAATTTGGCTACATAACTGTAAACGCCCGGTGGAGCAGCAACGCCTATGTAAGTTCCATCCCATTTAAAATTGATGTCGGTGCTTTCAAAAACTTTTTCGCCAATGCGATTAAACACCATTACCTCCACCTGTTTTATAGCAGGCATGTTGCCGAACAACTGCCAGTAATCGTTTACGCCATCGCCATTGATTGGTGTAAACGCATTAGGTATAAAAATATCGTAGTTAGGAATTACCGTTACTACAAACTTTGAAGTACCCACACATCCATTCTGATTAGTGGCAACTACTAAGTAAGGTTGTGAGTAAACACCCTCAAAAACAGGATTAGAGCAATCATAGCAACTCAAACCAAACTTCGGACTCCAAT
>CAMBIM010000207.1 GCA_945867505.1 Chitinophaga pinensis | reverse complement strand
TGGAGTAACACCTGTTGCAGCCACCCGAGAAAGGATGAAACATTCCAAGCGGCTGCCGAACGAAGATTATTTGAAGAGCTGGGAATTAAAACTCCGTTGAAAGAAGTGTTTCACTTTATATACAAAGTATACGATGAAAAAAGCGGACTTACCGAGCATGAATATGATACTGTATTCACCGGTGTGTATGAAGGCGCGTTTGAATTTAATAAGGATGAAGTGGCAGATACGCGTTGGATTAACAACGAAGAATTAGAAAACGATATTCAACAATGCCCGGAGCAATATTCATTTTGGTTTAAAACTATATTGAAGGAATTTAACTCAAGAAAAATAAATTAAAGAATGCACTTAGTTTCAGCAGACTTAGAAAACTATATTGATAGGTATTCAAGCAAAGAAGATGAGGTGCAAAGCGAATTATCGCGCGAGACGCATTTGAAAGTGCAGATGCCTCAAATGGTATCAGGGAACATTCAAGGTCAGTTTTTAGAAATGATTTCGCAACTAATTCAGCCAAAAAGAATTTTAGAAATTGGAACATTTACTGGCTACTCAGCCATCAGTTTAGCCAAAGGGTTGAGTGAAGATGGTTTGCTATATACTATTGACATAAACGAAGAACTACAACCTATGTGTGCCAGGTATTTTGAAAAAGCAAATCTATCTTCAAAAATCAAACACCTAATTGGCGATGGCCGAAAAATTATCCCGGAACTGATCGAAACGTTCGACTTGGTATTTATTGATGCAGATAAAATAAACTATGCCAATTACTACGAATTAGTATTTGATAAAGTGCGAGTTGGCGGCTACATAATAGCCGATAACGTATTGTGGAGCGGGAAAGTATTAGAAGAGAAAAAAGATAAAGACTCGCTTGCTATTCATCAATACAACGAGAAAGTGGCGGCAGATACTCGTGTAAGGGGCTTTATTCTATCGCTGCGAGATGGATTAAACATTGTCCAGAAATTGAGATAACACACAACATTTTGTAGATAGCCTACGTTAAATTGTGGACTGCCCGTGAATAAGTTCGTAGTTGGTAAAAACTGCGCTATTATGAAGAACCTGACTACAATTTTTGCGACCATTCTCTTCCTCTCCTGTTACGCACAGCAGAAACAGGACATAGTTAACTATATAGAAAAATACAAGCAGGCAGCCGTTGATGAAATGGTGCGCTCAAAAGTTCCTGCCAGCATTACTCTTGCGCAAGGCATTTTAGAATCTGCCGCAGGAACATCCGTTCTATCACGCAACTCAAATAACCACTTTGGTATTAAATGCAAAGAGGAGTGGACGGGCAAGAAATATTACCATGATGATGATAAGCCGCAAGAATGTTTCCGCGTTTACGGTAATGTAAGAGAATCATTTGCTGACCATTCCGATTTCCTATTAACACGCTCGCGTTATGCGCCATTGTTTCAATTACCAATTACCGGTTACAAGTATTGGGCGTTGGGTTTAAAAGAAGCCGGTTATGCAACCAATCCAAAATATGCGAGCATGGTCATTGGATATATAGAGGATTACAAATTGTTTGAATTAGACCAAACAGGTGTTGCCCTGATTGAGGAAAAAGAAAAGCTGATGAAAGAACCTGTGATAGCAGAGCCGATGACTGCGCATGTTTCCTCAAAGGTAGTCGTGACAGATGTAAAGAATAAAGAACCACACAAACAAATTGTAACTGAAGTAAAGAATGCTGAAACCGGGAGACAAGAATTTGTAATAAACGGAATGCGTGCTTTGAAAGCAACTGCTAACGAGGATCCTTTTAAGATTGCTTACGAATACAATATTGATTACTCCTATGTAATGCAGTTTAACGATCTAGCCACCGGTGATAGATTTAGAGAGGGCGAATACATTTTTTTGCAAGGCAAAAGAGCAAGAGGTGCAGATGCCACTTATACTGCACAGTCAGGAGAAAGTATGCGTGATATTTCGCAGAAGACCGGTGTTAAACTACGTGACCTTTACTTAAAAAATTCAATGAAGATGAATGATCAGGTTTATGCAGGTGAAACTTTGAATTTGCAAGAAAAAAGGGTTTCGCCTCCGCTAACAATGACATACTATGAGTATTTAAAAGCGCAGACTAAAACAACACAGACTAAGAACATTCAACTAAATAATAGCGAATACGAGGTACAAAAAAGTGATACTCTTTATTCAATTGCTAAAAAGTTCAACACCTCCGTTGAAGAGTTAAAAACCATCAATAAACTTGATAATACCGAGTTGAAGATGGGACAAACCTTGGTGGTAGCGCAATAAGCATTACCTTAAACTTTTGTAAGGAATAGTTTGTTCTTACGACAGAGCAAATAAAATATGCGCAATATTCTTTCAAATTTATTACTGACGTTTTTTGTTTTAGGTTCGCTTAGTTCGTGCGCGCAAAAGAACAACTCTGGCAACTCATCTTCTACAAAAAATAAAGCAACAACTATTATGGATGGAAATGCAAAGTTAGATACCATAACCTTTGGTGGTGGATGTTTTTGGTGTACCGAAGCAATTTTTCAAAGGCTGATCGGAGTAGAATCTGTAGCCTCCGGATACAGCGGAGGTAAGATTAAAACCCCAAGCTACAAAGAGGTTTGCAACGGTATGACCGGACATGCTGAATGCACACAAATAGTTTATGATGCTAACAAAATTTCGTTGGCCGAAATACTGCAAGTGTTTTTTAAAACACATGACCCAACAACTTTAAACAAACAAGGTGGCGATGAAGGAACACAATATCGTTCAGTTATCTTCTACAGAAACGAGGAGCAAAAGAAAGTTGCTGAAGAAATAAAAGACGGTTTAGATAAAAGCGGTGCGTTTACGGACCCAATTGTAACAGAGGTTACAGCTTTTGATATATTCTATAAAGCAGAAGACTACCATCAGAACTACTACAACCTGAACAAGGAAAAAAACAGCTACTGCACTTATGTAATTGTGCCTAAGGTGGAGAAGTTTGAAAAATACTTTGCCGATAAATTGAAGAAGTAATAAGTAGCAAGTATTAGGTATAAAGAGTGAACCGATAGCCTTACTACTCAATACTAACTACTTAATACTAAATTTTCGATATTTGGCGAAACAAGGACGAATGGAAAAGCGGGTACGGCTTAACGATAAAAGTTTCCGGCTATACAAAAGCGAGAGTGAGATAATTGCCGCTGTTAGAAACGTAGCACATCAGATTAATGAAGACTATATTGGCAAACGCCCATTACTGATTCCGGTTTTGAATGGCTCGTTTATGTTTGCTTCCGATTTACTTAAAGAATTAATGCTGGACTGCGAGCTATGCTTTATTAAAGCGGCATCCTACCAAGGCACCGCCTCTACAGGAGAGGTTACTTCAATAATAGGTTTAAGCGAAAACATTGAAGGCCGCCACATTATTATTATTGAAGATATTGTTGATACAGGCAATACGCTGGCTAAAATTCTTCCGCTGTTCTACGAACGCAATCCTGCTTCTTTAAAAATTGCTTCGCTGCTCTATAAACCCAATGCACTAAAACACGAGATTAACCTTGACTATGTAGGCATGGAAATTCCGAATGAGTTTATTGTAGGTTATGGTTTAGACTATGATGGCCTGGGCAGAAACCTGCGCGATATTTATCAGGTAACTGAAGAGTAAACCCCTAAATGCCCTAAAGGGGACTTCAATACAATTGAGCAAACACATAGTAGTAATAGGAGGAGGCGCAGCGGGATTTTTTGCCGCTATTAATTGTGCAGAAAAGAATCCTGATTATACGGTTACCATCCTTGAAAAATCTTCTTCGGTATTAACCAAAGTAAAAATTAGCGGTGGCGGCAGGTGCAACGTTACGCATGCCTGCTTTGATGCCCGCGAGTTAGTTAAGTTCTACCCAAGAGGCGAAAAGCAATTGCTTGGTCCGTTCACCCGTTTTAATCCCACTAACACTATTGACTGGTTTAAGAAACGTGGGGTAGATATAAAGCGCGAAGCCGACAATAGAATGTTTCCTACCACTGATTCGTCACAGACAATTATTGATTGCTTTTTAAACGAAGCAAAAAGATTAGGTGTGAAAATTAGAATGCAATGCGGAGTAGATAATTTGCAGTTAGCAAATAGCAGCTGGCAAATAAATACAAGTAGCAACGAAATACTCATTGCCGATTCTGTATTAGTAACCACCGGTTCAACCCACACGGTTTGGAAAATGCTGGAAGGGTTGGGGCACAAAATAATTGCACCGGTTCCTTCGCTGTTTACCTTCAACATAAAAGATGAACGTATAATAGGTCTTGAAGGATTATCTATGCCACAAGCTGTTGTTCAAGTTCTAAATTGCAAACCTAAAATACAAAGCAACCCCGGTCCGCTTTTAATTACGCATTGGGGCATGAGCGGCCCGGCAATATTGCGGTTAAGTGCCTGGGGTGCTCGGGCATTGGCAGAGGTAAATCACAAATTTGAAATAGAGGTAAACTGGGTGAACAAAGATTTGAATGAAGTAAAAGAAACGCTGAAACACTTCAAACAAAACAACCCCAAAAAAGGTGTAGTAACAACACCGCTATTCAATATTCCTAAACGACTTTGGGAAAGGCTGGCTCTTGCCAATTGCAAACTACCTACTACCAACTTTGCTGATTTATCTAATCAAAAAATAGAATTTTTAGCAAAAGAACTAACCGCATCGCGCTATACAGTGAACGGAAAAAGCACTTACAAGGACGAATTTGTTACCAGTGGCGGAGTAGATTTGTCCGAAGTAGACTTTCGAAACATGCAAAGCAAAAAGGTGAACAACCTGTATTTTGCGGGCGAAGTGCTTGATGTTGACGCTATTACCGGAGG
>CAMBIM010000206.1 GCA_945867505.1 Chitinophaga pinensis | reverse complement strand
AATGGGGAAATTATCCTGACATAAGATTTTTGTATTTCCGATAAGCAGATTTACCCCGCCCAAAAATATAATTCTAAGAAAGGGTCTCGTCAGCATCTATTCTCAATTATTGGAAGAGCAAAAATAAGTAAAGGAGTAGACCATTAACTGGAAAAGCCGGTCATAGAGATCAATTGAGGCCGAAGCGGATTGAGCACGAGGTTTGTATAATTCATTAAACTATCGAGCAGTGCTTGAAATATTGATTCGTAATGCGTTAGCTCCATTTAAGGGGTGGTCAAAAATGTCCGGCCTTCGTTGACTTAAAATTCTGGCCTAATGTGGTCTAAGCCTCCGGCTCCTCCAAAAACACACACAGGAGCGAAAATCCTGCGATTTTTTGAATGGGTTAAAACAGGTAAAAGTAACATCTCAAAATTTGCAACTATGGCAACGATTAAAGCGGTCATTCGAAAATCAAAACAGAAAAGTGATAAGACTTTACCGGTCTACATCAGACTTTCGGAAGGCACCAGAAATAAATATATAACGGTGGGGATCTCCGTATTGGAAAAGGACTGGGATGCGAAGATGCAGACCGTAAAAAAAAGTAATTCAAATTTTGAATACCTCAATGGACTTATTTCGAAAAAAAAGGGGGAAGCGGAGAAGGAAATGCTCACCGTCAGAATTACAGAATCTGATTCGGATGTTCTTGACTCAATGGAAAAGAAAACTAATAGAAAGGAGAGGAGTAGCTTTTTTGTGTCAGCCGAACTTTATCTGAAGGATCTTTATCTGAATAAAAAATTCTCGCGACATTCGGCCGACAGGCCGAGGATCAACCGGTTCAAAAAATTTATAGGTAAGGATGATCTTCCGTTCAGTAAAATTGATCATCCTCTCCTTAAAAAATATGCTACCTATCTTAAAAATCAAAAAAAAGAAAGTAAGGAAGGAAAGATGGTCAAGAAGTGTGGCGAAAGAACTATGATGAATCATATGGTCGTCATCCGTACGATATATAATCAAGCTATCACGGATAAAATTATTACGGCTCATGATTATCCTTTTGGTAAAGGTGGATTCAGAATTAAATATCCGGAGACCATCAAAATTGGATTGAATGAAGATGAAGTTAGGTTATTAGAAAATACAGATTTTTCAGCTAAAAAAGAGTTGGAGCACGTTCGCAATGTCTGGCTCTTTTCGTTTTACCTGGCCGGTATGAGAATTTCTGATGTGCTCAGGCTCCGTTGGGATGACTTCTCGGATTTCCGGTTGAATTACAGTATGGGAAAAAATCAAAAGGTCGTATCGCTGAAGTTACCGGATAAGGCAAGTTTTATACTCGAGCAGTATAAATCTCAGGAGAAGGATAATAATGGTTTTGTATTTCCGGATATGAAAAATGCTAATCTCAAAGATGAGGAGAATATGTATAGAAATATTTGCAGGGTTACCGGCAAGTTCGATAAACTGCTTAAGGAATTGGCTATAGAATTAAAAATAAAGAAGCCGCTGACTAATCATATTTCGAGGCATACTTTCGGTCATATCACCGGTGACAAAATTCCACCACAAATGCTTCAGAAGCTTTATCGGCACTCGCATATTTCAACTACGATGGGCTATCAATCTAATTTTATTCATAAAGATGTAGATGATGCGCTGGAGACTGTTTTGAATTTTTGATGGACAGCAGATTATTATCGAGGTCTTATATAGGAGAAACTATAGTTAAATCAACAAGTATGGAAAATGATCAGTATAAATTAGTGAAGCACTCCGTGAGTGCTGATTCATCGATAGAAATCTGCACGTATGAAAACCTTGGGGAAGAAGGGATGAAATTTGTAACATACAAAAACAATAAGGCAATAGGCTGGTCAAGTAACTTATCAGGTGCTTTCGAAAACCACGATATGTTTGCGGGAATTCACTGTGGACTGAAAACGGAACCATTCTTTAAACTGATAAGTAAAACAAGGCTTAAATAATTCTAGTTACTAATTAAAATCCTGTGGTATTGATAAAAACATTCAAGGTGCAATTCATTTTTGTTAGGATAGATTGCTAAACACATGTATCATGTTCTGCGCATAAAATTGAAACAGTAATTCTTGATTTGTAAATAAATTTTTCTTACCCGATTTAAATATCTTTCTACATTGCAACTACTACGCAGATAGAATGCGTTTAAGTAACACACCTTTGCCCCATGAATAATTACTTTCTCTCCAAGTCTGATTTCAAGATAGCGCAGAGTTGCCCGGCTAAACTCTGGTATAAAAAACATCAATTTCCTACAGCGACAGAGGGCAATGAATACATGATTATGCTGGCCGATGGCGGTTACATGGTTGGTAAAATGGCGCAGCTTTTATACCCAAAAGGAATCAACATTGAAGGAGGAACAGATGGCGCTATTGAGCGGACGGAAAAACTGCTTGAGCAAAGGAGCGTTACTCTTTTTGAGGCAGCAATAGAATCTAAACATAAACTCATTCGCGTTGACATACTCGAAAAGAAAGGAAACACTTTCAACCTTATCGAGGTTAAATCAAAATCATTCGACAGTGTGGTCTATGCACAGACGAAACGAGATAAAAAGAAATATTTCGATAACGCCTGGAGAGATTACATTCAGGATATTGCCTACCAGAAATTTGTATTACAGGAGAAATTTCCGGATGCTAAAATTGAATGTTTCTTACTTCTACCCGATAAAGCAAAGACAACTCCTATTGATGGATTGGTTAACTGGTTTCAGATAAAAGAAGTTCAGGAGAGTGCTACTTTCAGAGGTGTTGAAATTGAATTTACCGGTGATGTTGATGCACTTCAAACCGGTCATATTCTTGAATGGGTAAAGGTGAATGATGAGGTGGAGGCAGAAATGATTGAAGTGATTGATAATTCGAAAATTTATCTGAAACACTTAGCCAAAGATGAACAGATTAAAACTCAAATATCTATTGACTGTAAAGGATGTGAATTTACCGTTACTGACGAAAAGCACCCCAAAAGCGGATTTGAAAAATGCTGGAAAAATTTGGCAGATGTTACGCCCCATATCCTCACCCTCGGGCAACTTGGTAATGTGAACCGCAAAAAGGATAGTGAAAATATTATCAATAATCTCATTGAAAAAAGGAAAGTGAGCATTTCGGATATTCCGATTGAAGCAGTTTCCAACGCCAATGGAAAACCATTTTACAATAACCGGCCTTATTATCAGCGCACAAAAAAGAAAGAATTTCTGCTGCCGGGTTTTGCAGAAGAAATCTCGGACCTTAAATATCCCCTGCACTTTATAGATTTTGAAACATCGCAGATGGCAATACCATATCATGCAGGTATGCGACCTTATGGCAAAGTGATTTTTCAATGGAGTTGCCATACCATTAACCGCCCGGGCGATGAACCGGTGCATGAGGAATGGATAAATGTAGATGAGATATATCCTAATTTCCGTTTTGCAAATGCTTTGATGAACCATGTGGGTGACCATGGAACTCTGATGACTTGGAGCCCCTATGAAAATACAATGCTCAAAGACATTTTTAAAGCATTGCAGGTGCAGGGAGTAGATGACCCTAAACTTTTGGGCTGGTTAGAAAGAACAGCAAAACATTTTGACGAAGACACCACGAGCATTGTGGACATGAATAACTTGGCGCTGAAATATTATTTCCATCCGCGCATGGGAGGGCAAACTTCTATTAAGGTAACACTACCTGCGGTTTTGTTAAGTAGTACCTCTGCAAGAATTGAAAATTGGCTGCGGGCAGAAAACCTTTTTAAAAGAGATGCGAAAGGAAAAGTGAGAAACCCTTACGAGCTATTGCCTCATATTGAAATTTTTGATGAGGCAGAAAAAGTAAAAGACGGTGCCGGTGCCATGCGTGCCTACCAGGATATGCTGTATGGAAAAAACAGCGACAATGCGGCCATAAAAGAAAAATACAAAAATGCTTTATTGAAATATTGCAAATTGGATACTTTGGCGATGGTGATTATATGGGAACATTGGATGAGTTTTTAGAACAAACTTATATTTACGATTAACGCAGAGAATTCAATTTTTCTGACAATACTTATATAGATACAAGCGAAAACGTTCAATGAAAGAAAATAGAAAATATCAATTGCTTAATGTCACATTAGATGATTCCGTCTATTTTTCCGCTTATGTTGTTGTTGATGACGAATGGAACGGTTTTGCTTTGCCCTATTTTACTTTGGAACAGGGCAAATGTTTGTGTGACTACTTGAATGCCGTTCAAAACGATGAGTGGGAAGTAGTAAACTTGACAGATGGAATAATTGCGACTCCTATAGTATCTAAAAGTGAAGCCTACAGTTTTATTCAAAATTTTCCTAACAAGTTCAAGGAGCAGGGATATTATGTTACTGCAAGCGGTGAGAAGATAAAACCGGAAAACATTAAACTTGAAATTCATCCGGCCGAGTCCGAACACGAGAAATCAAAAGCTGTCTATGATGAGGCGTCTGATGCATTTATCATTCAAGAACTGTTGGAAGAAGATGAAATTGAACCGGTGAAGTATTCCGTTGAAGACATTTCAGTAGCAGGAAAAACAATTCATGTTTATCCCATTGGAACGGGCAGTTGGATATGGTCGGTTGCCACACGCTTGAACTGAACCATTATATTTCCAGTTTTTGGGGTTATTGTGGAAAGAATAGAGGTGATTCTGTTGTTAAAGAAAAGTATAAAAATGCTTTATTGAAGTATTGTAAATTGGATACTTTGGCAATGGTAATTATTTGGGAACATTGGATTGATATGGTTAATTAACGAAAGTTTTAAAATTAAAATGCAACAGAAAAAATCACTTACATATTTAAGCCTTTTCAGCGGTGCTGGCATCGGCTGTTAC
>CAMBIM010000205.1 GCA_945867505.1 Chitinophaga pinensis | reverse complement strand
ATTGACTATAGGCACACAAGACTTGCTTGGCTTGTTCGCTAAGAAATATGTTTATAATGCCGATATACATGCAGCACTTAAAGTAACCATACCCTACTTTAAAGTATGCAAGAAAGGCGACTTCCGTTTTGAGAAGAAAAACAAAGGCTTTAAAGGGTTTAGAAGTTGATAGAGACACAAGACTTTTAGACAACAGACTCAAGACTTGAAAATATAGTTCGGTCTTGTGTCTGTTGTCTTGTATCTATTGTCTATTCCCTGTGGAAACTTTCTTTTGCATTTACGCTCTCGGCAATTACATTCGCGCTCAACTTTTCAACTATGAATAATGCCTAAAGTAACTATTGACGGAGTAAGCGTAGAAGTTGAGCAGGGAACAACCATCCTGAATGCCGCGCGCAAGATTGGTGGCGATTTAGTTCCGCCTGCTATGTGCTATTACAGCAAGCTGCAAGGCAGCGGTGGTAAATGCCGTGTTTGTTTGGTAGAGATTTCGAAAGGAAGCGATGCTAATCCTAACCCAATGCCTAAGTTACAGGCAAGTTGCTGCACACCAATAATGGATGGCATGGAAGTGAAGAACATGACCAGCCCGAAGGTGCAGGACATGCGAAAAGGAGTGGTGGAGTTTCTTTTAATTAATCATCCGCTTGATTGCCCTATTTGCGACCAAGCCGGTGAGTGTGATTTACAAAACCTTGGCTTTGATTATGGTGTGGCTAAAACCCGTTATACGGAAGAAAGAAGAATCTTTGATAAAATAGATATTGGCGATAAGATTCAACTGCACATGACGCGTTGCATTCTTTGCTACCGCTGCACATACGTAGCCGACCAGTTGACGGACAATCGTGTTCATGGTATTATGAACCGTGGTGATGCAGCAGAGATTTCTACTTACATACAAAACGCAGTAACCAACGAAATGAGCGGCAACATGATTGACGTTTGTCCGGTTGGTGCGTTGACAGATAAAACTTTTCGTTTCAAGAGCCGTGTTTGGTTTTTAAAACCTTATGATGCGCATCGCAATTGCACTAAATGTTCTGGCAAAACAACTGTTTGGATGTTTGGTGAGGATATTTATCGAGTAACTGCCCGCAAAGATGTTTACCATGAAGTGGAGAACGATGAAAACGGCAAACCGGCATTTATTTGTAACGATTGCCGCTTCGACCATAAAGCAAAAGCCGACTGGACAATTGAAGGACCACGCAAGATGGAGGGATGGAGTGTAATCAATCAGGGCAAATACATGAAGCAAACCTCCAAGGTGGAGATTGATACCGACCCAAGAATTCTTTACGGAAGAGGAGAGGACAGAAAGGCGATTAGTATGAACGGAACTAACTTTAATCAGAAAGAAAAAGAATTATCAGACGGTAATTAAACATCAGAAATGGATTTATACCTCTTCATAGAAAAATTTGCGCTCATCCTTGTCATCTTCGGTATTACGATGGGTGTCGCATTGTATTCAACTTTAGCTGAACGCAAGGTCGCAGCATTTATGCAAGATCGTCCGGGGCCTAACCGTGCCGGTTGGGGCGGAGTTCTTCAACCATTGGCAGACGGATTGAAAATGTTCACCAGGGAAGATTTCATTCCTAATACACCTAATAAGTTTCTTTTCATTCTCGGTCCCGGTCTGTTCATAGTCACAGCACTAATGACCAGTGCCGTTGTGCCCTGGGGTAGCACTTTAGATTTCTTTGGCAGAGCGGTTTCGCTTCAAGTAGCTGATATTAATGTAGCTATTCTGTTTGTGTTTGGTGTGGTATCTATCGGTGTTTACGGAATTATGATTGGCGGTTGGGCAAGCAACAATAAGTTTGGTTTGTTGGGTGCGGTTCGCGCATCCTCGCAAATGATTTCTTACGAAGTAGCCATGGGGCTTTCTATCATCGCAGTTTTAATGATGACCGGCAGCTTAAGCTTAAAGACTATCACAGACCAGCAACATGGTTTTATTGACTGGAGCGGAAGTATTCCTTATCCATCATGGAACTTCTTTAAACAACCTATCGCCTTTTTAATTTTCCTGGTTTGTGCTTTTGCAGAAACCAACAGAACACCGTTTGACTTGCCGGAGTGTGAAAGCGAATTGGTTGGTGGTTATCATACCGAGTATTCTTCTATGAAACTCGGCTTCTATTTGTTTGCAGAGTACATTAACATGTTTATTTCATCGGCACTTATCTCTATCATCTTCTTTGGTGGTTATAACTATCCGGGAATGGATGGTGTAGTCAATATGTTAGGCGGTAACATTGCAGTTTTGTTGGGTGTAGGAGTGTTGTTCGCTAAAATCTTCTTCTTCATCTTCTTTTATATGTGGGTGCGTTGGACAGTTCCAAGATTCCGTTATGACCAGTTAATGAATTTAGGCTGGAAAATTTTGATTCCGTTGGCCATATTCAATATCATGGTAACCGGTGGAGTGATTTTGTTTCTGGCTAAATAATGTTGAAAAGAGAATTGGTAATTGACTAAGTGAATTGAGAGATAAAAATATTTTTGCGCTGCTTTAAAAATGGCTACAGACTTTAAAAACATATCGCTTTCAGGAAGTAAAAAAGAAGTATCGAATAAGGATATGACTTTTATGGAGAAGCTTTACATTCCTGCCATTGCAAAGGGCATGGGTATTACACTTCGTCATTTCTTTCAGCCAAAAGTTACCGTTCAATATCCAGAACAGAAACGTGAGTTTTCACCAATTTGGAGAGGTCGTCATATTTTAATGCGCGATGAGAATGGTGCTGAGCGTTGCACGGCTTGTGGTCTTTGCGCGTTGGCTTGTCCGGCAGAAGCAATTACTATGACATCTGGTGAGCGTGAGAAAGGGGAGGAGAAACTTTACCGCGAGGAGAAGTATGCTACTACTTACGAGATAAATATGTTGCGTTGTATTTTCTGCGGTTTGTGTGAAGAAGCTTGTCCGAAAGAAGCCATCTTCTTAACTGAAGATTTAGTGGCGGCAGATTACAAACGCGAAGGATTCATTTTTGGAAAAGATAAGTTGGTAATGCCTTTAGAAGATAAAAAACATTAATACCGAAGTGACACTTTACATATTCCTCTTTCTTTCTGTCGTTGCCATCTTCTGCGGTTTGATGACGGTGCTTTCTAAGAACCCGGTTCACTCGGTTATCTATTTGATTGGATGTTTTTTCGCTATTGCCGGTCACTATCTTTTATTGAATGCACAGTTTCTGGCCATCGTTCACATTATAGTATATGCCGGTGCCATTATGGTATTGTTCCTCTCCACCTTAATGTTGATGAATTTGAATGAAGAAACCGAACAACATAAACCTGCTTTGGCTAAAATAAGTGCAGTAGTGGCGAGCGGAGTTTTAATGTTGGTGTTGGTTGCTGTGTTAAGAAAAGCAGATTCGCTGCCCATACCGTTAATGCAGGATACTTCGATAGGAACGATTAAAAATCTTGGCGTGGTGTTGTTAGATGAATACTTGTTTCCTTTTGAGTTTGCTTCTATTTTGTTTTTGAGTGCTATGATTGGTGCGGTATTGTTAACTAAGAAAGATAAAGCACAAACTGCGTAATGACTTTGCTTAATATATTTTCAGTAGTTCCTATTCAATACTACATTTTCATTAGTGCGGTGTTGTTTAGTGTGGGTGTGTTAGGGGTGTTGTTCCGCAGAAACGCTATTATCATTTTTATGAGTGTGGAGTTAATGCTGAACTCGGTGAACCTTTTGCTGGTTGCTTTCTCTACTTATCACAACGATGCCAGCGGACAGGTGTTTGTGTTCTTTGTAATGGCAGTGGCTGCGGCTGAAGTAGCGGTGGGCTTAGCTATTTTGGTTACTATTTTCAAGAATGTGCATAGTATAGATATTGATGAACTTAAATCGTTGAAGAACTAACCGTGACATATCTTTTAATAATTATTCTTCTCCCTCTTGTCGGTTTTCTTATCAATGCTTTTGTTGGTAAGAAGTTGCCAAAATCAATTTCGGGTTGGTTGGCATCGTTGATGATTTTTATTCCGTTTGTTCTTTCTACCATTTTCTTTATTGGTTTTGTAAAAGGAACGCAACCGAAGATTGATGTAAATATTTATGATTGGATTGCCCTCCCTGACTTCACCATCACATTCGGTTTGTTGTTAGACCAACTTTCTGTTACCTGGTTGATGGTAGTAACCGGCATCGGTTTCCTGATTCATATTTATTCTATCAGCTACATGCATGATGATGAGAAGTTCCATGTGTTCTTTTCTTATCTGAACCTGTTCATATTCTTCATGTTGTTGTTGGTGCTTGGAAATAATTTTCTGGTAACCTTCATCGGATGGGAGGGTGTTGGTCTTTGCTCTTATTTGTTGATTGGTTTCTGGTTTAAGAATCAAGCATACAACGATGCGGCTAAGAAAGCCTTTGTAATGAACCGTATTGGTGACTTAGGCTTCCTTTTAGGTATATTCCTGTTGCTGTATAATTTCCATTCGCTTCATTTCGGAACGTTGCAGGCTGCATTTGCCTCTACTACAGTTTCGCATACATTGGTTATTGCCATTACACTTTTGTTGTTTGTAGGTGCAATGGGTAAATCGGCACAGTTGCCTTTATATACCTGGTTGCCTGATGCCATGGCGGGACCGACTCCGGTATCTGCTTTGATTCACGCGGCAACCATGGTTACTGCGGGTATCTACATGATTGTGCGCGCTAATTTTATTTATGTGCTGGCTCCTGAAACCATGCAGTTCATTGCTTTTGTTGGGGTGGCTACGGCTTTGTTTGCTGCAACTATTGGCTTAATGCAGAACGATATTAAGAAGGTATTGGCTTACTCTACCGTTTCGCAACTGGGTTTAATGTTTATGGCTTTAGGTGTGGGTGCGTTTACTTCGGGAGTTTTTCATGTGGTAACGCACGCGTTCTTTAAGGCTTGTTTGT
>CAMBIM010000204.1 GCA_945867505.1 Chitinophaga pinensis | reverse complement strand
GGCTTAGGTTATTTTCGCCCCATGTCGTATTTAGATGAGTTAAATGATATCCAACGCCAGGCAGTTGAAAATTCTGATGGTCCAACCTTAATAGTTGCCGGCCCCGGTTCGGGCAAAACCCGTGTGCTTACTTACCGCATTGCTCACCTCTTAAATAAAGGTGCCGACCCGTTCGGTATTCTGGCGCTTACCTTTACCAATAAAGCCTCGGAAGCTATGCGCGCGCGGATAGAAAATATTTCGGGCAACAATGCGCGTTCGCTTTACATGGGCACTTTCCACTCGGTGTTTGCGCGTATTTTACGGGTAGAAGCACCGAAGATTGGCTACCCTGCTAACTTTACTATTTACGATGCTGAGGACTCAAAGTCGCTGATAAAAACGATTATAAAGGAGCAAGGTCTTGACGATAAAATTTACAAACCCAATCAGGTTTACAATCGAATTTCTTCCAGCAAAAACTCACTGATTACTCCGCAGGCCTATTTGCAGGATGGCGAACTTTTAACCGAAGACACCAGTCAAAGAAGACCGGCCACCGGCAAGCTTTACCAGATTTATTGCGAGCGTTGTTTTAAAAGTGGCGCGATGGATTTTGATGATTTGCTGCTGAACACGCACGTGATTCTCGAAAAATTTCCGGAAGTGCTTTACAAGTATCAGCACAAATTCCGTTACGTGCTCATTGATGAGTTTCAGGATACTAACTATTTGCAATACGAAATTGTGCGCAAGATTGCCGATGTGTTTCAGAACATAACCGTGGTGGGCGATGATGCGCAAAGTATCTATGCTTTCCGTGGTGCTACCATTGATAATATTCTGAATTTTGAAAAAGATTTTCCGGACTTAAAAGTCTATAAACTGGAGCAGAATTATCGTTCTACCCAAAACATTGTAAAGGCTGCAAACGAATTAATTCATCGCAACAAAAATCAAATCAAGAAAGAGATTTGGACGCAGAACGATAAAGGCGAAGACATAAAAATAGTGCGCACCCCCAGCGATAACGAAGAAGGAAGATGGGTGGCAGATTCTATACATGAACTAAAATTCAGAGAGCAGTATAAGAACAACGACTTCGCTATTCTTTACCGCACCAATGCGCAATCGCGCGCATTTGAGGAAGCCCTTCGCAGATTAAATATTCCGTATAAAATATACGGAGGCATGAGTTTTTACCAACGCAAAGAGGTTAAAGATTTACTCTGCTACATGAAGCTGACGGTGAACCACAACGATGAAGAAGTATTAAAACGCGTTATCAATTATCCCGCTCGCGGAATCGGGCAAACTACCGTTGATAAAATCGGCATCATCGCCACCAACGAGGGCAAGAGTATGTGGGAGGTAATGGAAACTATTTTCATGACTGATTTTTCGGCTCGCACCAAAAATGCGATTGAAGAATTTGTGATGATGATTAAAAGTTTTGCCGCGCAGCAATTAAAAATGACGGCTTACGATTTAGCGGCACACATTGGCAAAACCACCAAGTTGATTGCCGAGCTATACAACGATAAAACGGTTGAAGGCATTGCGCGCTACGAAAACATTCAGGAGTTATTGAACTCTATAAAAGAGTTTGTGGAAGACGATGAAGTAATTGGAAATATTTCTGCCGAGGATGCAGCGGGTTTAGCTAACGATAAAACCCTCGGTTCCTTCCTCCAAACCGTTACCCTGCTTACCGGTGATGAAAAAAGCGCAGAAAATATTGACAGCGTAAAGCTGATGACCATTCATTCGGCAAAAGGGTTGGAGTTTCCAACGGTGTTTGTAGTGGGCTTGGAAGAGAATCTTTTCCCCGGTGCGCAATCGCTTTACAGTTTAGAAGATTTAGAAGAAGAGCGGAGATTGTTTTATGTAGCTATTACCCGCGCAGAGACCCGTTTGTTTTTGACGTATGCTAATACACGCTATAAATTCGGGCAGTTAAATTATTGCGAGGCCAGCCGTTTCTTGCAGGAAGTTCCTGATAACATCGTTTCGTATCATGGCGATTTGAAGAAGCCGAAAATTCAGCAGCACCAACCTATTTCTACTTTTTCAAGAGTGGTTTCTCCGGCATCTCCAAAGCCGATATCACAACCGGTTCAATCGCATTCTATAGAGCCTTTCATTCCGGATGATGCCAATACATTACAAACCGGTATGGAAGTATTACATGAAAAATTTGGCGAAGGCAAAGTGGTTTCTATTGAAGGTGGTGGCGCAAATAAAATTGCTTCCATCTTTTTCAATTCTTACGGAGTTAAAAAAATCATGCTCAAGTTTGCCAAGGTTAAAATTTTGAGTGGGGGAAATTAAGTGCGGTTTGGCGATTCAGAATTAATTCTTCATGTTTACATCGTCTTCACAAAGGCAGTTTTATTTTTTGAGCGTTGATACTCCTTCCTTTCAACCTGCTTAAACAATCTTCGAAACAGCCAACAGCAATTACAGAAAAATTTTTCTGATTAAGTCATTTGTATAAATCAAACAGTTATGGATTATAATTCAAGCAGAAGCAAATTAGTATTGAAAGAGTACGGCAGGCACGTGCAGAAAATAGTAGAGAATTGTGTGCAGGAACCTGACCGCGATAAAAGAAACAAGTTCG
This sequence comes from Chitinophaga pinensis, assembly GCA_945867505.1. Taxonomy (GTDB): domain Bacteria; phylum Bacteroidota; class Bacteroidia; order Chitinophagales; family LD1; genus Bog-950. The sequence continues at coordinate 2,339 of CAMBIM010000204.1, read as the reverse complement.
CCAAAGAGATTATTGAGTTGATGGGTCAGCTCAATCCGCACTTGCGCAACGTAGAAGATTTCCGCCACAAGTTGTGGGACCATCTTTTTATTATGAGCGATTATAAACTGGATGTTGATTCGCCATATCCAATTAAGGGCCGCGCAGAAATTGAAAAAAAGCCTAAGCCGCTTCCTTATCCGCAATCGCGTATTAAATACAAGCACTATGGTAAAAACGTAGAAGCATTGGTAGCAAAAGCTATTACTACCGAGGACCCTGAAAAACAAGCGGGTTTTACAGAGTGCATTGGTAATTTTATGAAATTGGTTTACCAAAACTGGAGTAAGGATGAAGTGAACAACGAAACGGTAAAGAACGATATCCGTTTGCTTTCAAAAGGCAAGTTGCAGATTTCTGATGACCAGGATATTGATTCGCTTGCCCGCGCAAACCGCATTAAAAAACCGCAGGAGAATAACAACAACCGCAAAGGAGGTGGTGGTGGAAAGTTCCGCCATGGAAGTGGCGGTGGTGGCGGACAAAACCGCAACAAGAATTTTAAAAAGAAAAAGTATTAAGCAATACAGAAAAATGCCCCGCAAAATCGCGAGGCATTTTTGTTTTTAGCCACTCCACAACAAGTTGTTTATAGCTTCTTCCTGTTTTAATTACTGTGCTGAATCGAATTGAAGATTTTTGGTTCAGTAACTAATTATCAAATTCTCTACGCATGTCTAACAGTTTCGAAGTAATAGGTGGCAAAAAATTAAAAGGAGAAATAACTCCGCAAGGTGCAAAAAACGAAGCGCTGCAAATTCTTTGTGCAGTTTTGCTTACACCTGAAAAAGTAACCATCAGCAATATTCCGGCAATACGCGATGTGTTAGCATTAATTGATATTCTGCAAGACCTGGGTGTAGAAGTAGAAAAACTGGCGGAAGACACTTACACCTTCAAAGCCGATAAGGTAAACCTGGAGTTTCTAAAATCGGATACTTATAAAAAGAAAGGCGCATCGCTTCGCGGAAGCATTATGATTATGGGTCCTTTGCTTACGCGATTCAAACATGCGTATCTTCCAAAACCCGGTGGCGATAAAATTGGCAGACGCAGATTAGATACGCACTTCCTCGGTTTCGAAAAACTGGGAGCTAAATTCAATTACGATAGCAACGAAACTTTTTACAGCGTAGAAGCCAGCAACCTCAAAGGAACTTATGTTTTGTTAGATGAACCTTCAGTAACCGGCACCGCCAATATTGTAATGACGGCCGTAATGGCAAAAGGCAAGACCACTATCTTCAATGCCGCATGCGAACCGTATCTGCAACAGCTTTGCGAAATGCTCAATCGCATGGGCGCAAAAATCACCGGTGTAGGCTCTAACCTGCTTTATATTGAAGGTGTAGAATATCTGGGCGGAACAGAACACCGCATGTTGCCCGATATGATTGAAATTGGTTCGTTCATTGGCTTAGCCGCCATGACACAAAGCGAAATCACGATTAAGAATTGCCGCATCGATATGCTCGGAAATATTCTTCCAGTGTTCGAAAAATTGGGAATTGAAATGGAATACCGTGGCGATGATATTCATATCCCTGCCCGCGACCATTTCGAAATTCAACGGTTTATCGATGGCTCAATACTTACCGTTGCCGATGGTCCCTGGCCGCTGTTTACGCCCGATTTAATTTCTATAGTGTTGGTTACCGTAACGCAGGCAAAAGGCAGTGTGCTAATTCATCAAAAAATGTTTGAAAGCCGTTTGTTCTTTGTAGATAAACTGATTGACATGGGTGCACAAATCATCCTCTGCGACCCTCATCGCGCTACCGTTATCGGTATCGACCGTGCGTATAAACTTCGCGGCATTACTATGAGCTCGCCAGATATTCGTGCCGGTGTTGCACTGCTGATTGCTGCGCTTAGTGCCGAAGGCAAATCAATCATCAACAACAGCGAGCAAATTGACCGAGGTTATCAAAGAATTGATGAGCGGCTAAATGCCCTTGGCGCGCAAATCACGCGCGTATAGCCGATTCTGTCTGCCACAATTTCAATTTTCATACCTCTAAATGTCTGTTCGTCCTCTCTAATTGAGCGATAGTCGTCAATTTGTCCTTAATGGAGTATGCGGCAAATATTTTGACATATTCGCGGCTCAAAACCAAGAGTATGCAAGAAAACGACATGGAAAACCTGAAAGGTAAGGTGGAAGACATTAAAAATCAGGTAACTGAAAAGGCTACGGAATTTGCTGCAGATGCAAAAGATAAAGCCGAAAACTTTGCTGGAAAGACTTTAGATGCTGCCGAAAAACTGCTGAACGATGTGTGCAAAAAGAACAAACCCGA
>CAMBIM010000203.1 GCA_945867505.1 Chitinophaga pinensis | reverse complement strand
GTTTTAAGCAAAGCCAGTTTTTGGTCTACATAACTTTTAATAGAAGGGTCAAGTTCCTGCGCCAGTATGGTAAAACCGATGTTTGGTTTTTCTAACACACCGGTAAGGTTCAACATCAGTTTTACAGGCACGCGGCTTTGCGCTGCGGTAGATGCTTGATTTTGCGTGTTGCTATTACCATTATTAATGAGGTCGCTAATTAAATCTGTAACCGAGGCACGCACGTTATAGGTAGCGCCCACATTCAATGCTGCCTTGTAAACATCTCCGGTAAAATTGATTCTGCTGCCTCTGTTTATGTCAAACTTCTTATTGATAATGTTTTGCAAGGTAAACATGTAGCTACCTCTCTCAATTTCGTAGTTGCCGTAAATGGTCATGCTGCCCACTTTGGGTAGTTCAATTTTTAAATTGCCATTGCCATAAGTGCTCAACATATCGCCCGAAACCTGGTCGAGGATAATATCCATACGCGCATCGGGCGTGGCATCTAATTCTAAAATAAAGTTTACACCATTCAGTTTAAGTTGAGGAAGCTGTAAAGGAATAGTAGTATGCTCCTTTTTAGGGTCGGTGAATTTGTAGAAGCTATACTTGTTGGTTTCAAACGAAGTAGAAACCGGCAATTTGCAATGCGTGCCCGGCTTGGTAACCGCATAAGCTCTAATAACCGGACTATTAATATCTCCTCTAAATGTTACGTTACCCGCACCATAAGCCACACCATAAAAGTTAGGACTTTGCTTGGCAGTAGTATTGATGAACTGCGCGTTGGGCGTAGTTACCTTTAAATCAAGCGCAAACTTACGGAAACTTTCGTGGTTAATTCTGCCGCTGGCGTAAATGGGATTGTTTTGAATATCGAATAAAGTGAAACTGCTAAAATCAAAACCGTGTTCATCCAACTTGGCATCTAATTCGGTAATGTGGTAAGTGGTGTTTAGGAAAGAAACTTTTACGGTATCGTTAGTCAACAACACATTGCCCGATAGCAAAGGCTTTTTAAGCGTGCCATACACCGTAGCTTTTACCTTAGCATACCCGCGACATTCCTGCACATACTTTTCAAAAAACCGATAGTTCAAAAAGTTAAGGCCCAGGCGCGGAGCGTCTACATCAATCTTTAAACCCGGATGCTCGGGGTCTATAGAAACATAACCACGGGCTTCCAGTAAGTTGTTGATGCTTTTTACGGAAGCATACACCAATATCTTTTTACCCGCATCATCCAAACTCGATTCAATGTTTATGTCACCAACCATTTCTTTACCAAGCGTAAACTCATTCACTACAACATCGGCAAATATTTTTGGTTTATTGAACACATCTTCTACTACCACTTTGCCATTCATGGCTCCGTGAAGATCTTTCATCTTCTGTGCAAAGATTCCTGTAAAGTCGCCAATGTCGGTATTGTCCAGCGTTACTTTAAATGAAGTAGAAGTATCGTTCTTTAAATAACTGGAGAGGTAAATAGTTTGGTCGAATGTTTTAAATACCAGATTGGTGGTAGTAATCTTTTTGCCTTCTACCCAAATACTATTGTTGGGTAAAAAATGCCAGTTGTAGTTGCCCAACTTAACATCGGAAGGTTCTAAGCGGATAAGTGACTTGCCTTTAAGTGGCGTTAGAAAAGCGGTAACGTTGGCGTAGTTGTATTGCTTTTTATCGGCCACTAAAAAATCAAAGCGTATATCTTCATTAGGCTGTGTTTTGGTAAGCAAACGAACGGTATCTAACATCAAACTGTCGCCATTGTAAACTTTATCAATTACGGTTTTAAAATCAATAGCCCCTTTTTCGAATGTAGTGTTTACATCAATGCGCTTGGCATTGTAGCTGTCAAACTTAGCTTCGGGCACAAAGGCGGTAAGGTTTACTTTGTGGTCAACGCTATTAAAACTGCCCTGTATGTGCGAATTTCGGATGAGATAAAACTTAGGATGTATAATCTGCGTAAGCTTTCCCGGTTCAAATATGCGCACGTCCACCGTAAAGTCTTGCGGTGCAATTTTATTGGTATCGCTGTAATCTTTAGTAAAGGTGTACTTAGCAAAAGCGGCAAGTGCCTTCGGCAATTGGGTGAGGGTAAAGTTGCCATCCATCTCGGCTTCGGCAAAATCTGAATTTATCTTTATCTCCTTCTTTTGGTTCGAAAGAAGTTTAGCATCTAGGTTAAGATACTTGATATGCGCCACAATGGTATCGCGCACCAGAGTTACATCGTTTAAAGAAACAGAGCCTACAATATCATCTACTTTAGCCCCCAAAAAATCCGACTTTATCTTTCCCGAAACACGTAGATCTTCTTTCATCAAATTCAAATTCTTCAACACCATTTTGCGCACATCGGCATCAAAGTTAAACTCGGGTATTGCCTTTGATAAATCGGCACGCCCGTTAAAGTCAACATCTAAATTCTCATCATGTATCTGCATTAAACCATTGAACGATTTGCGCACGATGTATCCGTTCACCTGTATATCGCGGTAATCGTAACCCTTTAGCGTAACACTGGAAACATTAGCCTCCAAATTTGCATATACACTCTCCATCGTTAAACCACCGCCATCTATTTTCCCGCTCAACGAAACCTTGCCCAGGTTTATTTCATCGTTAAAGAATTTACCTAAATCAAATTCGTTGAGCGCAAGTTTTCCTTTATAAGCGGCTTTGTTCTTCTTCTTATCGTACTTAAAGTTTACATCGGTAGTAGCCGAACCAAGTGAGGTAACCAGTTTACCGTTCGATACAAAGTCGGTAACAAAACCATCGAGCGAACCGGTGTAATAAATCAAACCAAGGTTTTTTAAATTATCCGGCAACTTCAAATTGGGATAAAAACGTCTGATGTCTTCAACCGTAGTAGCCAAACGCTTAACGCGCAAGTTCAGCGATGTTTCATAAATATTAGGCAAACCGCGAGTATAAAAATCGCCTTTAAACAAGGTGCTGTTTCCTCCACGTATTTCTATTCCTCTTCCGCGAAGGTTATTTACGCGTCCATAAATCTGTCCGTTAATGGTAAACCGGTTGTGCTCCACCTTATCTAACTTCCTTACAAAATAATTTAGGTCTTTAAGAGAGAACTTAGTATCAGCAAAGTCTGCCTTAATGCGCATGGCATTCAGGAAATCTTTAAAATCGTGGTAAGCATTAAAGCAGAAGCTCAAATAATTCTGCACCTCGCTGTTGGGCGTTTTCAAATGCAGTTTACTCAAGGTAATATCGGTAGTAGATACATGGGCTTGCGTAGTCAGGCTCAACACCTCAAAACCGCTACGCTCTTTTGCAGAAAGATGCGTTACAGTGGTTAATACACTATCAGCAACTATAGTTCCGTTCTCGGCAGTAAGGTTAATGTTGGTTACATCCAGGTGCTTAAAGTCCATACCCTTGGGCAGAATGGTATCGCTGTTATAATCGCGCATACGAAAGCGCGTGTTGGTGAGCGCAAAATCATCAAACTTCACCACCATATCGCCCGCCATAAATTGCACGTGCATAATAAAATCATCGGCTGGCGATGGCGGACGCTTGGTTAATTCTATCTGCACATCGGCACCATCTAATACAGCCTTGTTGATATCAATTGTTTTTTGGCTTATAGAAACCTTATTCATGTCCACCGCCAAACTCGCCAACAGAACCTTTACATTAGTATGCGATTTATCATCCAGATACTGAAAATCTACCTTATTTAAATTCAGTGCTTTCAAATCTATGTTCCAGGTAAACTTTGCCTTGGTGGTATCGGCATTTACTTTATTCGACAAAAACGACTTAAACACTTCGGTAATATTAGTTACCCCGGCAGTATCGCGATGAAGATGCACCACGGCATTATCAAACAAAATTTCGCTTACGCTTATCTTCTTGCTTAAGAGACTGAATACCTTAAAAGATATCTTCAACTCCTTCGCGCTGATTAGCGTATCGCCATTATGATCTTCTAAATAAAAATTAACCAGGTCGGCTTTATTGAAAAACGAAATCTCTACCCGCTCTATGCTCACTTTTGTGTTGAGCGATTTAGAAAGTATGGCTGTAACTTTTTGCGTAATAAACGTTTGCACCTTGGGGTAGCGTAACGCTACAAACAACCCCACCGTAAGCGTAATAAGAACAAGAAAAACAATAAGGAGAGTTCTAAAAATTTTCTTCGCCAATGGGGTAATTATAATTCAATATAAACGCTGTTCTTACTTTTTTATGTCCTGCTGATCGGAGTCGAAGCACCCTTTGACTCCGCTCAGGGTGACATTCCACTTAGACAATCACCTAATATCTACTCACCATTTTTATTTTCGCCCCATGCCGGTCACCATTCTTGCTATCGAATCTTCCTGCGATGACACCTCTGCTGCTGTGGTCAAAGATGCCAAAATTCTTGCCAACCTGATTGCAGGGCAAAAAGTGCATGAGCTATGGGGTGGTGTGGTGCCTGAATTAGCCTCGCGTGCGCATCAACAAAATATAGTTCCGGTGGTTGATTTAGCTATGCAGCAAGCCGGCATCTCTAAACAGGAAATAAGTGCCGTAGCCTTTACGCGCGGGCCGGGATTGATTGGTTCCCTATTGGTAGGCGTTAGTTTTGCAAAAGCATTTGCCCTAGCTTTAAACGTGCCCCTCATAGAAGTAAACCACATGCAGGCGCACATACTGGCGCACTTTATAGATAATAAACCCACCTTCCCTTTTCTGTGTTTAACCGTTTCGGGCGGACATACACAACTGGTTCTTGTTAAGCATTTTTTGCAAATGGAAGTGGTTGGGGAGACACTTGACGATGCTGCCGGTGAAGCTTTTGATAAAACAGCCAAGCTTTTAGGCTTGCCTTACCCCGGTGGACCGTTGATTGATAAATACGCCAAGCTAGGCAATGCCGATAAATTCTCTTTCCCTGAACCTCAAATTGCTGAACTCGATTTCAGCTTTAGCGGCTTTAAAACTTCCGTCATGTATTTTTTGCAAAAAGAAGTACGAAAGAACCCGCAGTTTATTGAAGA
>CAMBIM010000202.1 GCA_945867505.1 Chitinophaga pinensis | reverse complement strand
GACCAAAACGGGCTTTTTTTATTTTTGGGCGGCTATAGCGTTTAACCCCATATTTTTGGTTGCCATAGCAAATAATGCCAGTACACCTTTCCAAGCTTACCGCCACTCTTCAACAGCTAAGCGAACCCGAAATGGTAAAACTTGAAGCCTATCTGCGCTCTCCCTATTTCGAAACTAAATCGCCTGTTTTAGTGCTGTTTGAATACCTGAAAAAACTGCACCCACAGTTTGAGGAGAAGAAAATGGATGCTGCCTACATGCAAAAGAAAGTGCCGGCATTAGGCGACCAACGCAAGCAAGCCAACTACGGTAGCGAGTTACTAAAAGCCACCGAACACTTTTTAGCCGTAGAAGATTTTCAAGCTAACACCGATAGCCTAAACCGCCACCGGCTGCAAGCCTATAAAAAACACCACCTGTTTGAGCAGTTTAATAAAGAGCATGAACAACTGCTAAAAGAACTGGATAAAAATGCAGAGCAGGATTTTGAGACTTTCTATCAGCGACATATACTTACCGAGCTTGCGCTTAATGGGTTTGACACCAAGCTAAATAGAACTATTACCAATGATATACACCCGGTAACCGAAACGCTTGATGTGTTTTATGCGATTAAGAAGTTGCGCTATCACTGCGAAATATTGAATAGGAAACAAATTCTAGGCACACCATCTTATGAAGAAAACTTGCCTTACGTTATAAAAATTCTTGAGCCGTATAAAAACGGTAAGCATCCCTATATATTACTAACCATTAGTGCTTACGAAATACTTAAGGCCCCCAGTTACGAAGAAATGCAAGTGCCTTATGAGATAATTAAAAAATTTATTACCAATTATAACAAAGAAATTTTACCCAACAGCATCATTGAAATTATCCTGTATGCCAAAAATCTTTGCCTCTACTGGTATTCTAAAGGAAACCCCAAAGCTGGAGCAGAGTCTTTATGGTGGATAGAACTATCTATAAAATATGGTTTTTTTACAGAACACAACAAGCTACAGCCCGTTACTTTCCGCAACGCAATAGCCCTTGCCATTCATAACAATAAAGAGAGAGAATGGATTAAATCTTTCATTAAAACTTGGGCGCCTCATCTGCCTCAAGAACAATACGAAACGCACCTATCTTTTGCCGAAGCCCAATATTTCTATTACATCGGAAATTATGATAAAGCGATGCCGCTCTTTCAGCAAGCTTTGACAAAAGAAGAACCCATCTTTAATGCCATTGTAAGGCGATGGCAGTTTATGTGTCTGTATGAGCAGAATTCAAGCAATACCGATTTGCTCTTTGATTTTTTAGATGCCTATGAAAAATACATATTACGATACAGCGAATCGCTTCATTGGTTTAAAGACACTTTCACTAAAAACATACTTTACGCTAGAAAACTATTAAAAGCCAATGACATAAAAACGCGAAAAGCAGTTGCGGAATTACTGAAAACAGAAAATTATTTTACAGGAAAGGAATGGCTACTAAAACAGCTTTAGGTAAAACTATTGGCAAATTAAAAGCAGTAGTAAGCAGTTGTCGTGTAAATCAACTGCTTACTACCTCTATCACTATACTACAACTTGTATTGCTTAGTAACTGTTGCGTATTGGCAAGTAATTTTCACAGAATAACCACCACGTGGCAAGCCGTTCATGTTAACAGAACATTCATATCCACCACATTCTTGCAAAATAACTCTTTCACCTGTACTAAGTCTGATAACGTCAATTTTTTGAATTACACCATCTTCAATACCGGAGGTTGCAAACAAAACATAGCCTTCCATGGTTGCGCCAATGTTACGTTTAGCAAAATGACCCGCAGCGTCAGCGGTGTTATTAACGGTTGGCAACAACATACCCAAGGCAATAAGGAAAGAGAGGAAAAGTTTTTTCATGATCATTTTTGTTTTGTGGTTAAAAAATTTGTTGGCACAAAACAGCCCATAAACCAAGGGGCAGGCGTATCAGCTCCACCCAAACTCTGTATCAAGATTGTATCAGCTTAAGCAAATAGCATTACAGCAGGAAGCCGCTTTGCTTCTTGAACTCGGCAATCGTTTAGTGCGGTTGTATTGCAGCGATTGTGTGCCCGATATTACCTGCCTTACCAAATGGACTTTTCGCGATGCGCTGATACGCAACATTGCCTATAAGTGGAGCATCCCTTACGACCAACTGCCGGGCGAGCAAACCCTTTACCGCGCCTTCCGCGAAAACAAATACAGCAGTGCCACCCGCGAAAAACTGGCGTTGTTCTACTACGCCATTACCGACCCCTTGGTGGGCATGTGCGTAAACAAAGAATATGAACCGCTAGCGGGCATACAGCGCACGCAAACTTTCCCGTATTGGAACCGCTTTGTAAAAGAAGTGGAGCAGGCTACTGAGCCAGCCACTAACCAAATTAGCGAGGCGGAAGTGGAACGTTTACAGCAATTTGTAAACGGGCTGGATGAAAACAAAAAACAACTATTGCTGGAGATGCTGCAAGCAGATAGCAACAAAACCATCCGCATTAACCGCAGCGTGGAGGAGTTTGAAGAAAAAAAGGCGGTGGCGTAGGAGTTACGACAACTACAATTTCTGAAATTTAGCTGTTGCTACTATTTGGTTACTTCGTTTAATGTATGCGGTATAAAACCCCGAAGCAAATTCAGAAACATTTATTTTTTGAAACCCGCTATACCTAGGTAGCAGTTGCGCATAAACTACCTGACCTAATTCATTACTTATTTCTAAACTAACTTCTCCTTTACTCCAATTGGTAAAGCCATAATCTATTCCTGCAAAATCTGTTGCAGGGTTGGGGTAAACTTTTAGTAGTTTTTCTTTTTCTACCATTTCATCTACTCCTGTTAGTGTATCGCAACCACTACCAACTAATGCTCCTAACCTATAGTTGATAAAATTGGGAACACCAGCACAGAATGAAGGTAACTCAATGCCATGTTGACGAAATAAACAGGAATCCCCTTTCAAATCAGGTCTATCAATAACGTGATAAACCCATTCTGTATTACCGCAACTTGAATATATTTTCCCATCAGGAGCTATTTGCATAGTGTGAAAAACGCTTGCAAATGGGTTTTGCGCACCATCGTAAAACGCGACAGTATCAATACTCGCCCAAACATCGTTCGCCCACAAATCAAATTGATAGCAATGAATTTGAGCATTTACATAGAGGAAGCGGTTGTTGGAAGAAAAGGCTGTGCCAATACCTATTAAGCCGGTATCCAAAAAAATGGGAAGCGGTTTGTATTTTGCGTTGTTTAGATCACCACTACATCTATCAAAATCGAACAGATTAATTCCTCCGTTTATGTTTACATATACATATTTAGACCCATCCTGCGAAAAACAACAAGAGCCCGAAAGCCCATACACATTTTGCCCGCCACAAGTGGTTCCTGCAGCATGTATTCCTTTATTATCTATTAAGATTCTTTCATAGCAATTTGTCCCTCTTTTTTGAGCCAATATCCACCAGTCTCTTCCATTGGCGTGACGGGTCGCCTTTAAATCGTAACCAAACCTGCCAGATAGAATAGTTTGGTCCTTAGCTACAACTTTACCATGCCCCACGTTAGCATTCATATCCAAATAGGTGTAGTAAATTCGTTTGCAGCCTAAGTCATAGTTAGCATTAGTGGTATCTATAAAACTGTGTATTAAGTAGTAATTATTTCTATTGGCAGGGTCTTCTAATGCGATTATTCCCTCGTAAGTATTATAGCCGAGTTTATGTATGTCCGGTAGATAGTTAAACTGATAAAAACCGGCATTCATACTATCACTATACTCAATTTTTTCATTTAATCCATTTGCGATGTGTACCCCGTTAGTATAAAAAAGCAGGCTACCCGCACTATTACTGTAACTTGTATTGGTTGTAAGAAACCACATCTCCAAAGAATCATGAGATATTTTTAATGTATCATCATTAAAGTCAAATTTGGAAATACGAAACCACCTATTTATTGTAGTATCATAACCATAATCATAGCCTTGCAGCCAATTGTAGTCTTCTTTTTGGCAAAAAGAAGATACCGGAAATATTAAGAGGAAAAAACCAAGTAAACAGATTCCTCTGTTTACTTGGTTTGAAGGATATTTCATCAGTGTTGTACGTTAAATTTAGTGGAATACATAGCTTGTGCAGAATTAAACAGTTTTAAGAAATACAAACCCGAAGGAAGTGCTTGTGTCTCCAATTTAAATCTTTTGGTTGCTAAAGATACTCTTTCTTCTTTTATAGTTCTACCCATGTTATCGTACACTTTAAGCGTAAAGGTTTCATCGCTGGCTATATTGCTTTGAAGCAGCAAATAGGCATTAGCAGGATTCGGCAGGGTGCTTATTCTGATTTTATCAAACAACATGGCTGTATCTTTTAAGATAGATGTTGCCTCTTGTTCTTTTTTATAAGCTATACCTGCCGCTGCACAAATTTCGCGGTCGTTATAGAAGGTATCTATCACTAAAGCCAGTAAGCTACGCGCCCGGTAAACCGCCTGTCCTCCCGATAATGGGCATTGAAACGCCAGATAATACAGGTCGGTTAGTTGGTTAGCCGTAAAGGTGTCTACATCAAGTGCCACAGTGCTTAAATAGATGTCGTTCAACAGTTTTAGGTTGTCTTCTATTTGAACGTTTACCGCAGTGCTAGTGTTTGCAGCTGTTACTTGTTCTACCTGTTGCAAACGGGCAGCATCTATAGTTTGATACAACTGGGTTAATTGTGTATTCACCGTTGCTATAGATTGGCTGATGCCTGAAGTAACCGTTTGCCAACTGTCCATTTCTTGCTGTGTAGCTGTACTATCAACCAAAGTATCGGCTGCTATCAGTTGAGCGGTTAGCTGCTCTTTGATAGTTAGCAATTGCGATAAGTTATTGGCTTCTGCTATTTCCGGAATAAGTGCCTGGGTTTTTGCTTCTTCTATACTACTTAGCGCACCGGTAGGGCTGTTTTGTTTGGCTTCAAAAAATGCCTCTACCTCTGTACCTGTTTCAATTAAATCGGTATTATCCTTTAGCTTTTCGTACAAGGCTTTTTCGTTTTGCCATTTAAGAGG
>CAMBIM010000201.1 GCA_945867505.1 Chitinophaga pinensis | reverse complement strand
CTTTTGCCGCGCCACCGCTTACGCAAGCAGCGTTTGACGCCCTGGTGGAAGCGCATCACGAAAAGTATGAAGCTTACAAGAACGGGGGTAAGGCGCAAAAAGGTCCTTACAATACCGCCCGCACGGCACTTATTAAAGCGATGGATGATACAGGCGATTATGTAGACCTATTACCGGGCGTAGATAATGACATGATTTTGCTGGGAGGCTATACGCCTACCAAAACAGGCGAAAGTTCAACGGTGGTTCCTGACCCGGCTACCGGTGTTAAATTAACGCTGGGTGTAACCACCGAAATGTTCAGCGATTGCGATGCGCAGCCCGGTGATAATTTCTATGGCTCTATACTGGTAGCCGGTCAGCCCCTGCCCGAAGGTTTTGCTATAAGCAACGCAGGGCAGGTGATTACTACAGCAAGCAAGCCTGACCCAAACCCGGAGGCAAAGGCGGAGGAGAAAACTGTGTTCATTTTAGATTTAAACAAAAAGCGGAAGAAACATTATACCGCTCTTACTAAAGGGGTAGAATACTATTGCTACTACTTTGTAGTAAACACTGCCGGGGTCAGCCAGTTAAGCGCACCGGTAATTTTAATGTGCGGGTAACCCCTAAATCCCCTAAAGGGGACTTAACAGCCAATCCTAACCCAAAAGCCCCTTTGCAGGGGCTTTTGGGTTAGTTAGCAAAGACCCGGTGCTTACCGCCAGCGCTTTGATGCAGAAAAAAATATTTCCGTTTCTGTAAACAACGGAGCGGGTTATATTTATGTCTGTAATCAGTTAACTATTAAGACCAGACATACCCCTCATGAGAATATTTTTACTTGTAACTGCTTTTGTAAGTGTATTGGCGTTCAACCTAAAGGCACAGGTTTTTCCTAACCCCGCCACGCTATCTACCGGTCAGGGTTCGGCAGGTTCATTAGACCCCATCTGGACGGTATCTCCCTGGTATGCTACCAATCCGCCTAATCCGTTGGGGCTTACGTATAACGCGGCTTTAATCAATAACAACTGCGCCCCCGGTTCTTGGGTAGACCCTGCCGGCTTGCCTCCACCGGTGAACAACGGCAACTGGATAACCGGTGGCGGTGCTTCCTGCAGTAACAATAGTAACGATGGCTACATTTATTTCCGATTAGCCTTAGACCTTCCTGCCGATTGTAACGGCAACAGTGTGGCTACCAGCGGCAACTATGTTTTATACTTTAACGGCTATGCCGATAATACCATTACCGATGTGTTTGTAAACGGAACCAGCACCGGTATAAGCGGAGGAAGTTTTAGTTCTCCGTTAAGTATTACGTTAAACGGACCCTGGGTAGCCGGTATGAATTATGTAGATGTGCAGGTGTATAATTTTCCGAATGGCGGAAGCAGCAACCCTTATGGTTTGTTGTTAGTAGCCAACAGTGTAGCCAGTTCAAATAACGATGGCGATGGCGATGGTATAGTGGATATTAATGACCAATGCCCCTGCCAGTCGGGCACCTTAGCCAATGGTTGCACACCGGTGCTTATCAGTGGCGATACGGTTTTGTGTGCCGGTGAAACTACTACGCTTACCGCTACCGGTTTGGGTACGTTTTTATGGAGCACGGGAGCTACTACTGCGGCTATTACTATTACCCCTAGTGTTACCACCCGGTATAGTGTTACGGCAACAGCATCTAACGGCTATGTTGATTCTGCTGCGGCATTTGTTACGGTAAATACTTTACCTATGGTAAGCATAAACCCTGCAACAGTTAGTATTTGTGCGGGAGCTTCTACCACACTTACTGCCAGCGGTGCTGCAAATTATGTATGGAGCAATGCTGCGAGTACCGCAGCTATAACTGTTACGCCAGCGGGTACTACCGGTTATACCGTAACAGGAACCGATGCTAATTTATGTTCGGCTACGGCTACAAGAAGCGTAACGGTTAATCCGTTGCCCGTGGCGTCAATCACTCCGGTAAGCGATAGTATTTGCGAAGGCGAAAGCACCACACTTATGGCAGCCGGTGCCGCTACCTATGCGTGGAGCAACAGCAGCAATACAGCAAGTATTACGGTTTCTCCCACTGCCTTTGCTTCTTACAGCGTTACAGTTACCGATGGTAATAACTGCACAGCCGGTGCATCGGTATCGGTTACGGTTGTTCCCGCTATGGTTACTACGGTTACTAAAACCGATATTGATTGCAATGGGGCTAATAGCGGAGCGGTTAACCTAAGTGTGAGTAGCGGACAATCGCCATACACTTACTTATGGAGTAACGCAGATGTAAATGAAGATTTACAAAACTTATTGGCCGGTGTTTATTCGGTTACCGTAACCGATAATGCGGGTTGCTCAACAACTACATCGTCTACTGTGGCAGAACCTGCTGCTTTGGTGATTGCTTCTTCGTTTATCAATCCTACTTGCGAAACAATAACTAATGATGGCAGCATTTCATTAACCACCAGCGGTGGAACAGTGCCTTATCAGTTTATCTGGTCAAATGGTGCGGGCACTGCCAACTTGCTGAACCTTGCTCCCGGTAATTATGAGGTAACAGTAACCGATGCCAATAACTGCACTACCGGTGCCGTGTTTGCCCTTAATTATATCTACGATTTTGCCATACAGGTTACACCACCGGTTACCATTAAACTTGGCGAGAGTACAACCATAGGATATACCCTTACAGGCAATGGCGGTAACTATACTGCTGTATGGAGCCCGTTCGCTACTCTTAGTTGCAGCGATTGTGTTTTACCGGTAGCCACTCCCAATGCCACTACCACTTACAACATTGAAGTGAAGAATGATGCGGGATGCAGCGTAACCGATAAAGTCACCATTACTGTAGTGCCCGATTATTCGGTGTTTGTTCCTAATGCTTTTACCCCCAACAACGATGGCAATAATGATGTGTTTAAGTTATTCGGTATTACCAGGTCAATAGTCTTTCTCCAGATTCAGATATTTAACCGGATAGGAGAGAAGGTGTTTGAGTCGCAGGACCATGATTTTGTATGGGATGGAACTTATCAGGGTGTGTTACAGGCTCCATCGGTGTTTACCTGGCAGCTAAAACTCACCTTTATAGATGGGCATAGAGAAGAACTGCGAAAAGGCACGCTTACTTTGCTGAAGTAGGTTTATTAGAAATGTATGCTTCGGCTTATGGTTAACGAAAGTTAAGCATTTTATAGCTTGAGATTCTTGCGCATCCTTTGCATTATATTCTTCGCCAAAAACAAACAAAAATGAGAGCGATTAAAACTATTGCCTTGCTGTTTATAGCCACTATTATTGCTATGAACGTAAATGCTCAAACAACAAAAACCGTTGCTAAAGCAGAAACCAAAGTGGTAAAGACGGAAACCAAAGCACAAACCAAGCTTGCTAAAACCGAAACCAAAGCGTCACAAAAGACTGAAGTTAAAAAGAATGAATCCGGTAAAGAAAAGAAGCCACGCGATGGAAGAACTAAAACAGGTGACCCTGTTAACCATTCAGTAAAAGGACCTAAAGGAGAAACTGTTTATCCAGGACCAAAGGGTGGCAACTACTACCTTGACAAAAAGGAGAACAAGATTTATATTAAGTAAAGTGTTTAATAAGGTTAATCAAAGTCCTCTCGATCGTATCGGGTGGATTTTTTGTTTATAGCGGAGCGAGGAACTTTAAAGCCCTTGGAACAACGCTTACTTTAATAGGCGAGTAACCGATAAACTCACCGTCCATATCAATAGGTAAATCTTCGTCCGACTCTATTATCACTTCTTTTGCTTGATGGTAACTCATTTGTGGGTGTTCGATTTTTAAACACTTCTGCACTTTGCCTAAATTCAGAAGATAATCCCACAAAGAGATTTCTGCACCTAAAACAATTTCAAAAAAGCTATCATCCGGTTTTGCGTCAGGTGCAATTCCCAAACCTGCACCAAAGTATTTGCCGTTGGCAATAATGTAGCTTAGTATTTTGCCTTCATAAACAAAGCTATCAGCTTTAGATTTTAGCGAGCGGTGTTTGTAAGTAAGAAAAGTAGAAACGATAGCTTTTTGAAAGGTAAGAAATGCGCCCAACCACTTAGATGAGTTTGCCAGTTTTTGCGCAATGAATCCACCCATACCTACATCGGTAATATTGATGAAGTAGCGCGCTTCATCTTTGTCGTCTAAGTTTTTAAAATGCACTAATCCTAAATCAATTTCCTTTATTGAATTAGTTTCAATTAGTCTTTTTAGTTCATCAATGCTATTGCTTACACCAATTGTTTTGGCAAAATCGTTTCCTGTTCCATACGGAAGTAAACCAAGTTTAACTTCCGTATTACCAGAAAGCATAACACCGTTGGCAACTTCGTTTAATGTGCCATCACCACCCACGGCAATAATGTAAGTTGGATTTTCAAGAGCCGCTTGTTTGGCTAGGTCTATGGCGTGTTTTTGAAATTCGGTGTAATGAAAAACTACTTCATAGCCAACACCAAAAGCTTTTTTAATGCCAGAAACAATTTTGGGATTGCTCTTGTTCTTGCCGTGAAGAATGAAAGTGATTTTGCTCATGCAATAGTTTGTTTCGGTTGACTAAACATCGAAAAATTTAGCCGCACTTGGCACTACTAAACTATTAGGAAAAAGCTGTGCGGCAATTTTCCCTACTTTATTAACCGCACCCGGTACAACAACAGCCTTATTTTTTAGTAAGCCATCTAATCCGGCCTTTGCTACCACATCTGCCTTCATCATAAACTGCGAATTTTTTTCAATTACTTTTTCCATTTCTGCGGGTTTAAAGAACTCAGATTCTGTTCCACCAGGGCAAAGCGCGGTTACATGTACATTTTGTTTTCTCAACTCAAAACGAATAGCTTCGGAAAACGAGAGCATGAAAGATTTAGTAGCGCAATAAACCGCCATATATGGCGTGGGCTGAAAAGCACCGGTGCTGGCGGTGTTCAACAAATATCTTTTCTGGTTCTTATTAGTGGAATTTAGAAACTCGTGCGCCATGCGAATCATCGAATCCATATTCAGGTGCATTACTTCTAAGTGTCTATCCAACGGTTTCTCATCAAATTTTCCGAAGTAGCCAACGCCTGCATTGTTGATTAGCATGTTTACGTTCCAACCGTTTTGTTTTATCCAATCAAAAATTTTTGTGTG
>CAMBIM010000200.1 GCA_945867505.1 Chitinophaga pinensis | reverse complement strand
TTACCGATATTTCATCTACTCCGCCAATCAAATACGAGTTATCCGGATTTTCTTTCAGCAGCATAGCAGCATCCAACGCCACATTTTCAAATGCATGTCCGCGGTGAACGTGTGTGGCATTATAGCCATGATTCACAGTAATCATGCCCACCATACCGGCAATAGCGTTGTAAGTGCTTTGCACAAAATTGGTAGGCGTTAATCTACCTTCTTCATACTCATGAATCTGATTTAAGAAAATAATGCTGTCCTCAATTCCTCCATTGGCAGTGCCTATCAGCATGCCATCCACTTTGTTTTGCCCCAACAATTTCATAGCCGTGCCTACGCCCATGCGCAGCGCACGACCCATTCTGCGTAACTGACCCAAGGGAACGTTCTCATACTTAGGCTCAATAGCGTGTATCAGGTTGTTCTCACTTGGCTTCAAATCTTCCAGGTCAACCTCGTTGAAGGTTGGCTGGTGCGATATGCAGGAAGATTGATGGATATAAAACATACTACGCCTTTGAGAAGATTAGTGATGAACAATTTCCTCCAAAGCCAAACGAATTACTCATTACATGTTCCAAATTCATTTTCGTGTAACCGGTTACCGGTGTCAACCCCGTAGCTTCTATCGGTTTTTCAAAACGCAGGTTCTGATAAACTTCCTGATGCATCAAATTTAAAATGCAATACACCGCTTCTATGGCACCCGCTGCGCCAAGCGTGTGTCCGGTGTTTGATTTGGTGCTGGCAAATGCCGGAACTCTTTCAAACAAACGCTTCATACCTATTCCTTCTTTCTCATCGTTGTTTTCAGTAGCCGTACCGTGAGCGTTTATAAAACCAATCTGCTCCGGTTTCAAGTTGGCTACGCGCAGCGCTTCCTGCATTGCCAAATAAGGACCATCACCATTATCCGATAGCGATGACGGATGATACGCATCATTCGTATTTCCCCAACCGCTCACCTCGGCATAAATTTTTTTGTCCTTCGCATTTTCTTCTTTTTCTAAAACTAAAAACGCTGCGCCTTCGCCTAAGTTCAAACCTGACCGGTCAGCATCAAATGGCTTACACATGGTGGAGGAAAGAATACCAAGAGAATTAAACCCGTTGATGGTAAACTTCGCCAGCGAATCTGTTCCGCCCACAATGGCGCGTTTAGCAAAACCGTTATTAATTAAGCGCGCACCATAAGCAATGGCGTTTGCGCTTGATGAACACGCGGTGTTAAACATATTAACCACCCCGCCAATAGTATAACGCTGCTGAATATACATGTTCACCGAGCCAAGATTATAGCTCGAAATATATTCGCTACCCACCTGTGCAAAATTGTCATCCTGATAAAGGTTTTCGCTTTCGCTCATACCGCCAATGGTGGTGCCGTTAATCAAAGCCGTATCGCTGCTTTGCAATTCTTCTTCCGTTAAACCACGGTCTTTTATGGCCTGCTGAAACGCATGGAGCGCCAGCAAAGTAGTGCGCGTAACACCCTTGGTAGTTACGCCCAATTGCTGCTTAAAATCTTCGTTGCTAATTTTTATTTCGCCAAACTTTAAAAGGCTGGCGTATTTGGTAGGAAATAATTCCAGTGAGGTCAATCCGCATTTGCCGGCCTGCAAAGCCGCATGATTTTCGGCTACAGAGTTTCCGATTGGGCTGATAATACCAATGCCGGTAACTACTATTTTGCTCATGCTTTTTCTTCTGCTGCCTTGGCTGCTCTTCCTTTTTCTATAAAGTCCATCATGCTGTTAATGGTCTGCAAAATATCGCGGCCATCTTTCGGGTTTTCAATTTTCAACCCGTATTCGCGTTCCATCATCACCACCATTTCAATCGAATCAATAGAATCTAAGCCCAACCCTTCACGGAACATCGGCATATCATCCGTAATCTCCTCCGGTGTTACGTGCAGCAGGTTCAGGTATTTAATAATGTGCTGTTTCAGTTGTAATTTCTCTTGCTCTCTGTCCATGCCGCAATAATATCAAATTATCATGGAAGAATGAGGTGGGGGTTACCGCTCGCAACCCCGATAGCTATCGCGGGCGCGGTCGGGCTATCGCTTCAAGTCCTCGCCCCAAAGCGGGCTTCGGACTTTATTCACGCTACATTTATTTTTCAGAGGAGTTTATGAATTGCTTCGCTTATTTACGCTCTATCCCTAACCCAAGCAACCGCCATTCTTCCAAAATTTCGGCTTATCAATTTGTTTGTTCCAAACTATATCGTAATATTGCAATATAATAATTGAATATGGGCGCATCTAAAACAGACCATTTTACCGATAAACAGAACGCCATTGCGGTAATGGCAAAGGCTTTAGGGCACCCCGCACGGGTAGCTATTATTGAATACCTGCTAAAAGTAGATACCTGCATATGTGGCGATATTGTAAACGAACTTCCGCTCGCACAACCCACTATTTCGCAGCATTTAAAAGAATTAAAAAACGTAGGGCTTATAAAAGGAAGCATTGAAGGCAACGCTATTTGCTATTGTGTAGAGGAAAAAGCATTAACCGTTCTTCAAAAATTCTTTACCCATGTAACCACCAAAATGGAAAAGAAGAAAAACAATTGTTGCTAATCATTTTAAAAATCAAAAATACATAAACATGAAACTATCAGAACTAAAAAGCCAACTGAGCACCGTAACCAACTTAACTTTTGTTCAACCCAACGGAGCCTTTGTTCCTCGCCATTTTCACATTACCGAAATTGGATTTATCAGCAAACACTTTATTGATTGCGGTGGCGATTTTCATAAAGAAGAAGTTGCCAGTATGCAAATTTGGGTTGCCGAAGATTTCGACCACCGTTTAAAGCCTTCGGGCTTGCTGAACATTATTGATATTTCTAAAAAAGTTTTAGGCGATACCGATTTAGAAATTGAAGTAGAGTATCAAACCGAAACCATAGGCAAATACAGTTTAGAGTTTAAAGGCGAAAACTTTGTGCTTGTTCCTAAACATACTGATTGCCTGGCAAAAAGCACTTGCGGTATTCCTGAAAAGAAATTAGAATTAGTTGGCGCAGAAACAGAAGGTGGCTGCTGCACACCGGGTGGCGGGTGTTGCTAAATTTTAACTCATGAAAAACATACTCTTTGTTTGTATAGAGAATAGTAACCGTAGCCAAATGGCGCAGGCATTTGCCATTATGCACGGTAAAAATGTAGTTCGTGCTTACAGCGCAGGCAGTAAACCTTCGGGCAAAATAAACCCGAAGGCTATTGCCGCTATGAATGAACTGGGTTACAATTTAAGTATTCACGATTCTAAATCGTTGCAGCAAATTCCTTCTGTAGAATATGAATATGCCATAACAATGGGTTGTGGCGATGCCTGCCCCTATGTTAGAGCCAACCACCGCGAAGATTGGCAGATACCTGACCCGCGCGATATGAGCGAGGAAGAGTTTAGAACCGTGCGCAATTTAATTGAGGAGAAAGTAAAAGCCGTTTTGGAGAAGATAGGTTCTACCAACTAACCAACAAAACCAAACACGCGCGTCATTGCGAACGAGGCTTTGCGGAGTGAAGAATCTTGGATTTTGTTTTAGTTTGGCAAAATGAAAGTGAAATTTATAATGTGCTTACTCTTAATATCAGGATTTACAAAAGCTCAAAGTGATACGCTAAATACACCAATAGAGTTTTCCGCTATTACACAGGTCGATTCTAGTATAAAAGCAGAGGAATTATATCGCAGAGCCAAACGATGGGTTGGAGACTACTTTAAAAGCGGTAAGGATGTGATTCAAATTGATGATAAAGATAATTATGAGATTGTTGGCAGAGGTTGGATGCCCGCTCCCATTGAAGCATTGGGCGGAATCACACAAAATTCGGGAGTAATATGGTTTAAAGTCCATATATACTGTAAACAGGGTAGATATAAATATACTATTAATGACTTTGTACATGAAGGAGAAAAGGCAGTAAAATATCCTTGGCCAGATATAGGGTTACTCACTACCAATCCTGAACCTCCTGAATTTTATTTGGCATTCTGTGGGCCAAAATTAAAAACCAAGCTTTGGGAAAATCTTAAGGATGATGCCAAATCTAACTCGCAATTAATAATAACGAGTTTAACCAAAGCCATGGTGCAGACTTCCCCTACAGATAATTGGTAATCCGTTGGTGTTTCTGCGATGCGTCACCAACAACATTGTTCCCCAAATCTAACCAACCAAACCAAACGCGCACGTCATTGCGAGAGTCCCGATAGCTATCGGGGTTGCGAATTGAAGAATCTTGTAATTTTTTAGATGTTGGTCAGGCGACCATAACTGTTCGGAAGATGCTCTTTTACCACCTCCGTCCCGCTCAAAGCAGCGGGACACCTCCGCCAGCGGAGGATAAACAGCCGCCCTTAATCATTTAGTGTGGTTGATGATTGAAAGTGACACTTGTCCCCCCGCTGGCGGGGGGAGGGGGTGGTTGTTTCTAATCAGAAAAGAATCTTGTATTGCGGCAATATGAAAATGCCCTGCTGATACTCGTTGTTCAGCGAGTTGGTGCGCGGGTTATATACCTTGCGGAAAATGTTTTTGATGTTGGCTACATTCTGCAAATCCATCGAAAGCTCTTGCGTAATTTTTCGGAAGCTGATGCGGTAACTCAATTTTAAATCGAGCCGGAAATAGTCTTTGTATTTTTCGCTGTAAGCGCGGCTATCTATGCGCACCTCCTGGCGCTGTGCGGCACTGGCTACTAAATCAATAGGCGTATAATACCTGCCACCCGCACCGGTCATTTTAAAATCTATAGCAATGCTGTTGCGCTTGGTTTTGTTTTTCTTGCCACCAAACAAATACTGATACCCGCCCAATGCGTTAACTACATAGTTTCCGTTAAAGGCAGTGTTGCGCCAAACCTTATCGCTACCCTGATACTGGCTTTGGAAGAACGAACCGGTTACTAAAAAGTAATAGCCCTTGCTGAAAAACTTTTCAGCCGTAATTTCTAAACCATAGTTTCTGCCAATGCCTTTGTTGATGAGATTGGTGTTGTTGGGTGTGCCGAAATCGGCACCGCTGTTGAGCATACTAAACGAACTACTGAATTTTTCTACCGGTGCGTTATTGATATATTGGAAATAGGCTTCTGCCTTTAAATGAAAATCTTTCAGGAACATTAAATCGTAACCCAACACTACAT
>CAMBIM010000199.1 GCA_945867505.1 Chitinophaga pinensis | reverse complement strand
GGCGACTTAAAAGTGATTATAGATATACTCCGTCTGTCTACAACAACTACCCCTGGCCATTAGATCCAATAGCTAAACAAATAGCCGCCATAGAAACAGCCGCACAAAAAGTGTTGGATGTGCGCGCGCAGTTTGCGGGCAGCAGCCTGGCAGATTTATACGACCCGCTCACCATGCCACCTGCTTTAGTAAAAGCGCACAACGAGTTAGACAAAGCCGTAGACCAGGCTTACCGCGCCCAACCCTTTACCACCGAAGCCAAACGCATGGAGTATCTGTTTGAACTCTACGAAAAGTATACAGCAGATTTATTTACCAAAGAGAAAGTGAAGAAGAAGAAATAAGTTATGTATGAGGAAGCAATGCAGCTATGGGTAGATTATTTAAAAATATTTCCACGGCAAAGCAAGGGAGCTTTTGGTATAATGTTGTTTACACTTGGCTTATCTGCTACTATTAAAATGTTGCGCCTGGCTATAAAGCATAAAAAGAGAATTATAATTACCGATGCGGGGGAAACAGATATTAATGGTTGTTATATCGAGGGCTTACCTTTCACAGACGAGGAATGAGCAGCGCAACTATCTCCTGCTTTCTTTCTTCCCCGCAGGGTCTGTCGCAGACGACCCTGCGGCAAGTAAAGGGTAGCCCATAATAAGCGCAGGGTTCTTTTACTTTATTATTTTTAGTTGGTAAAGAAACCCTTCGGGGTATAAGAATGAAAAAGAAAAAAACAAAGCAATGGAAATTATAATTTCCAAAAGCAGCGAAAGTGTTTTAGGTGTACACGAAAAAATACTGCTCGATTTATCCTTAGGGCGTAGAGAACCACAAAACGATTACGAGAAAGAAATGCTAAGGCAGATAAAGGAAATAGAAGCCAAGGGTGGTATTGTTGAAATTCCTTCCGATTGGTGATTCCAGTTTTGCCCTTGTTGGTGTTATCACCAACAAGTAGTCAATCCATGATGTATACTGCCCTTTCCGGCCTGTATAGTTTCATCTTCATTAAAATATTTTTTGCCCTAGTTGGTGTTTTCACCAACAAAATTCAAAACCTTTATTTTGGATATAATTTAACAACTTTAGTTTACATTCGAAGTAAACATGTAAACTAAAATCAACTTTAGTTTACATTCGCGCCATCAATGTTTACTAAAATTCAAAAATTATAGCCATGGCAATAGGCACATTGGTAAAACAACCTGATGGTTACACGGCATTTATTCCAGATGAGTTTCCATCTACGGGGCTGTTAGATTTTCCTCCTGCTATAATAGCTAAAGCAGCACAGGCGGAAAGGTTAATAGGTAAGTTAGATGGTATTACCCATGTGTTGCCCGATGCTGACTTTTTTTTGAGCATGTATGTGGTTAAAGATGCTACCAGCTCTGCACAAATAGAAGGCACCAAAGCTACTATTATGGATGCGCTGGAAATGAGTGCAGGAGTAAGTGTAAAAGAAACAGATGCCGATGATATTCTATATTACATAAAGGCATTGAATTATGGGTCGAAAAGATTGAGCAGTTTCCCTTTTTCGCTTCGTTTTGTCCGCGAGTTGCATAAAGAGTTAATGACGGGTGCAAGGTCTTCGCACTTTGCCGACCCTGGCGAGTTTCGTAAAACTCAAAATTGGATTGGCGGAACTAACCTCCAAAACGCAACTTTTGTTCCGCCACCAGCAGCTGATATGCATAATGCCTTAGCCGATTTTGAAAAGTTTATTCATATAAACACGCTTATGCCGGTAATACAAGCAGGTATATTGCATGCGCAATTCGAAACTATTCACCCGTTTTTAGATGGCAATGGAAGAACAGGTAGATTGCTGATTACTTTATTTTTGTTTGAAAGGGCTATTCTTGAAAAGCCGGTTTTATTTCTTAGCTCGTTTTTTAAGAAGAATCAACAGTTGTATTACGATAAACTGAATGCCTACCATAACAATAAAACAAATGATTGGTTACATTTTTTCTTAGATGGGGTAATAGAAACCGCTAATCAAAGTATTGAAACTTCTAAAAAAATAACAGCCCTTCGCGAAAGCGATATGCGCAAAATTCAGGCATTGGGTAAACGGGAAGCCACCAGCGGGGTTCTTTTCTTACAACATCTATTTAAGAATCCGATTGCATCAACAGCTATGGCAGTAAACAGTATGGGCTTTACAAGACCCGGAGGACAAAAACTGATAGACCGCTTTGTAGAAATGGGAATATTAAAACCGTTGGACGAAACAGCAAAGTATGGTAAAACCTATGTTTATAGAAGCTACATTGAAATTTTTAATGATTAGATATTTGTTGCCATTATCCACCATTAAGTAAGGTTTAACGCCTTTATGATGGAATTATCCAACATGTTTGGTTAATGAATAAATCGCTCTTTTATTGGCTATTGCACTTACTTCATTAAAATATTTTAGCTATCCATCCGCTCATTTTCAGCACTTTGCAAAGGTGCCTGTAAATTTATGTGGCTAAATGTTTGCAAACTTGGGGGGCAATTCTACTTTTGCGCTCCCTTTTGAAAAAGGATAAACTAAAAACAAAAATTATTCACCATGCAATCACGCAGCTATAGCACCCGCACAGTATCCGATAAGGATCTAAAGCGCGAGTGGTTTATTGTAGACGCTGACGGAGCAACCTTGGGTCGTATGA
Source organism: Chitinophaga pinensis (assembly GCA_945867505.1). Taxonomy (GTDB): domain Bacteria; phylum Bacteroidota; class Bacteroidia; order Chitinophagales; family LD1; genus Bog-950. The sequence continues at coordinate 2,594 of CAMBIM010000199.1, read as the reverse complement.
CTACCAAAATTGCTTCTGTTCTGCGCGGAAAACACAAGCCCACATTCACTCCAAACATGGATTGTGGCGATTATGTAATCGTTATCAACTCTAAGAAAGTTCGTATGACCGGAAAGAAGATGACCGACCGTCCGTTGGTTCGTTACACCGGCCACCCGGGAGGTCAGCGTTTTGCTACTCCGGCAGAGCTTATCGAAAAGAACCCTAACAAATTGATTGAGCACGCTGTAAAAGGTATGTTGCCAAAAAGTTCATTAGGCGATAGGTTGTATACTAAACTATTTATTTACGAAGGTGCCGAGCATCCACATGCTGCACAAAAACCAAAAGCTTTATAATTATGGAAAAGCTAACAGTAGGAAGAAGAAAAGCATCGGTTGCCCGTGTATTCATTAAATCCGGCACAGGTGTTATTACCATCAACGGTAAAGACTATAAAGATTTTTTTAGCCTTGAGTATTTACAAAACAAGGTTGAAGCACCTTTAAAAACATCGGAAAGCGAAGGCAAATACGATGTAACTGTAAACGTATTTGGTGGTGGAATCAAGGGACAGTCAGAAGCTATCTCTTTGGGTATTGCCCGTGCGCTTATTATTGATAACCCTGAAAAACGCCCTTCTTTAAAGAAAGCGAAATTGTTACGCAGAGATGCTCGTATAGTTGAGCGTAAGAAGACCGGTCTTCGCAAGGCTCGTAAACAGGAACAATTCAGTAAGCGTTAATCAATTGTTGAACTCAATCAATAAAAAGAAAATGGAAAGATTAGAACATAAAGCATTGCTCGAAGCGCAGGTTCACTTCGGTCACTTAAAAAGAAAATGGAATCCTAAAATGTTGCCGTATATTTTCGGTGAGAAAAAAGGTATTCATATTATAGACTTGAACCGCACTTCTGACAAGTTGGAAGAAGCAGCACAAGCCGCTAAATCTATTGCCCGCAGCGGTCGCAAAATTTTGTTTGTGGCTACTAAAAAGCAAGCAAAAGAAGTAGTGAAAGAAGCAGCTAAGAGAGTGGGTATGCCTTTCGTTACAGAAAGATGGTTAGGTGGTATGTTGACTAACTTCAGCACTATCCGTAAATCAATTAAGAAAATGCAAAGCATTGAAAAGATGCTTGAAGACGGCACTTTGGAAAGCGTAACTAAGAAAGAGAAATTGGTTCTTACCCGCGAAAAAGAGAAAATGGAAAAAGTTTTGGGTGGTGTAGCCAACCTTAACCGTGTTCCTGCAGCTTTATTCTTAGTAGATATTATGCACGAAAACATTTCGTTGAAAGAAGCACAGCGTTTGAACATCAATACCATTGGTATTGTTGATACAAACTCTGACCCTACTAAAGTTGACTTCGCTATTCCTGGTAACGATGATGCAGCAAAATCTATCATGATTTTGACTAACTACATTGCCGATGCAATTGCAGAAGGCTTAGCAGAGCGCGCAGCTTCGCAAGAAGGTGTTGACGGTGCAGACCAGGACGAAGAATTTACAGATACTGACCGTTTCAACAACGAATTAAACGAAGAAGAAGGCGGTAAAAAGAAAGATGATAAAGGTCGCACGCCACTTAAAAAACGCACAGGCGGAACTGGCGGGGCTAACACTCGCGGTGGCGCAGCTGGAGGCAGCAGACCAAGAACCGGTGCAGGCACTGGCGGACCTAAGAAGTTCTAATTCCGGAGTTTAAAAATTCCAGAATGAAAATACCGAAGCTGCCAAGTTTAATCGCTTGGCTTCTTCATTTAAAGAAGTGAGAAATCAAAATTTAATAATTAATCAATAACTAATTAAAATGGCAACTACAGTAACAGCAGCACAAGTAAACGAATTAAGAAACCTGACAGGTGCAGGTTTAATGGATTGTAAAAAAGCATTAACCGAAGCTAACGGTGATGTACAAGCAGCGATAGATTTTTTACGTAAGAAAGGAGCTAAGGTAGCTGAACTGCGTGCAGGCCGCGCAGCAGCTGAAGGTGTGGTAATAGCAAAAACTTCTGCCGATAACAAAAAAGGTGTAGCGGTATATCTTTCTTGCGAATCTGACTTTGTAGGTAAGAACGATTCTTTTGTAAAGTTTGCAGCAGATATTGCTGACTTAGCTCTTGAAAAAGCACCGGCAACTTTAGAAGCCTTGCTTGATTTAGATTTGAACGGCTCTACCGTTAAAGCGCAAGTGCAGGAGAAAGTTTCTGCTATTGGGGAGTTAATCAACGTTTCGGCTTACGAAACTATTGCTGGCGAAAGCGTAGTAGCTTACAACCACATGGGTAACAAAATTGGTGTGTTAGTAGCGTTGAACAAAGGCTTGAGCGATGCAGTTTCTGCGGTAGGTAAAGATGTGGCTATGCAAATTGCCGCTATGAACCCTTTAGCGGTTGATGCCAGCGGGGTTTCGGTAGAAGCTATTGAAAGAGAAAAAGCGATTGCAAAGGAAAAAGCAATTGCAGCAGGCAAGCCGGAAAATATTTTGGAAAAAATTGCAGAAGGAGCAGGTAACACTTTCATTAAAGAAAATACTTTGTTGACTCAACCATTTGTAAAAGACGGTAGCAAAACTGTTGCGCAGGTATTAGGCGGAGCAGAAAGCGGATTAAC
>CAMBIM010000198.1 GCA_945867505.1 Chitinophaga pinensis | reverse complement strand
AGATTCCATCGGTAAAAACTCCAAACTATATTTTTAAAAACAACGGAGACCTTACCTTTACTAAGATGAGTAATGCATGGGGTTTAAATCAGGCGGTGCATTCGCGGGGTGTTGCCTATGCCGATCTTGATAATGACGGTGATTTGGATTTAGTGATTAATAACATTGATACCGTTGCTTTCATTTATGAAAACAAAGAAGAACAGATTTTTAAAAGAAACTTTCTGAAAGTAAAACTGGAGGGAGCCAGACAAAATAGTTGTGGTTTGGGAGGCAGGGCGTATGTTTATGTAAATGGCAAGATGCAGATGAAACAGCTCTCTTGCGAACGCGGATTCATGTCTTCACCAGAGCCTGTTCTTCATTTTGGATTGGACACAACTTCTGTTATTGACAGTGTGAAAGTAGTTTGGCTTGGCGAAAAAAAAGAAACAAAAAGAAGGGTAAAAGCAAATAAACTGCTTGTGTTTAAAGAAGCTGATGCGGGTTTGCCTTCCTCTAAAGAAACTCCCAAAGCTGTGAAAACCTTATTCAAAGAAGTGGCTAATGGTTTATTCGACAAATCATTTGTTCACAAAGATTCCAGCTATAGCGATTTCAAAAATTTCCGGTTATTCCATCGAATGTTTTCAAAAGAATTACCGGCAATTGCTGTTATAGATATAAATAGAGACGGAAGAGAAGATTTTCATCTCCTCAATTCATGGAAAGATAAAAGCACAACAGCTTATATACAACAACCGGATGGAAAGTTCAGACCTTCAAATCAAAAAGGAGAATCTTTAGCATTTGGCAATTTCAGCAAACATATTACCTGTATGGCACCGGTCGATTACGACAAAGATAAAGATGTGGATTGGTTTATAAATGACAGAATTGATTACGACCACTATCCAAAACCGGCAGGCAATTATCTTTTGAGAAATGATAAAGGGACATTGAATGATGTAACAGATAGCATAGCTCCGGGTTTGCGGAATTGCGGAATGGTAACTGCTGCTATATGGGTTGATTACAATAAGGACTCTTTGCTGGATTTGATAGTAGTGGGCGAATGGATGCCTGTTACGATATTTGAAAATAGAGACGGTAAATTGATAAAAATTGAAAGCGACAATGGCCTTCTGTATACAGAGGGCTGGTGGAATTCCATTACAGCCGGAGACTTTGATAAAGATGGCGACATAGATTTTGTTGCGGGTAATTTGGGACTTAATTCTGTTTTTAGAGCATCTGAAAAAGAGCCGGTGACAATATATGCCGGAGACTTTGATGGTAACGGCACCAATGACCCGATTGTATTTCATTACATCTCGGGGAAAAATGTTCCATTCGTGAATCGCGATTTATTCTGTGAGCAGATGCCGGTTTACAATAACAAATTTTACACCTTCGAGAATTTTGCGAAAGCTAACTTCAATGATATTCTTACTTCGGAGCAACAGTCATCAAGTTATCAATTAAAGGCAACTGTAATGGCTTCCTGCTATTTGGAAAATCTGGGGAACGGTAAATATGCGTTACATCCATTGCCTAACGAAGCACAGGTAGCACCAGTGTATGGCATTCAGCCTGCTGATATAAATGGAGATGGCAATTTGGATATAGTATTGACCGGTAATTCCTTCTCGAATCACTACGAATACGGAAATTATGATGCGCTTGGGGGCTTGGTGTTATTGGGAAATGGAAAAGGGAACTTCAAAGCAACATCAGATGAAGTAAGTGGATTTAATATAAAGGGTGATGCCAAAAATGTAGTGAAAATTTTTGACAAGGCGTTAAACGCAAACCTGTTTCTTGTTCCCCAAAATAATGATGCGCTAAAAATTTTTATGTTGAATGCAAAATCAAAATAGATTTTTAAGAAATCTATTTTCTTGTTTTCAATCGTTTTGTAACAATTTCTCCTACTCTAATGCCTTGTTTAGCAGCAATTTCGCAAGAGGGTATATAATGAATACCCCCGTAAACACGGCTGATAGCAGCTTCCTCAGCGGCTTCTGAAAAAGAGGAGAATTTGCGTGGAGCAAATCCGAAAGGAACATTAGACGAATCGGTGAAAGAGAAACTTGCTCCGAATTTTTCAGTAAGAACATAAGCAGCAGCGGCAGAGATGCCGCTATGCCCGCTCGAAAATTCAGGAAAATTTGGCGTTTCAAGAATGGGACTCCAATTTGGATCGATATATTTTTGGATGTAGGTAACAGGACGAATGCTATTAGTAGCATACTTTGAATCCCAAATAACTTTAAAAGCATCAGCAAGGGCAATGCTTGTTTTCGACAGCACTTCGCATGTTTCAACCAAACTCATTTTCCTTTCCTTTGCGGCTATTCTTGCAATCCCCATCCAGTGTCCGCCAGGAGTATTTTGCCTATTGGTAGTAACTACATGTCCCTGAACATTTATAGGTGATGGATTACAATCCCAAAATTTACACACATCCAATTTTTCGGCTTTAAGCGTATTGACAATAGTGTAAACTTCTTCCGCCCGTTTATAAAATTCGGAATTTTTATCGGTGCTGAACTTGCACCAAACAGGTTCACGAAACTGACTGGTTGAGTCTAACACAAAAGAACGCACCTTCGCCCAATGCGGCTCTAATGCTTCCATATATTTGGGTGGTGTTGGCTTCCAACTACCAGGAGCATCGCTTACGGTAAACTTTGAAAAATTTCGTGTTGCAGCATAGTTGTCTTTTTTAGCCCAACTTATAATAGCTCCCCCTAATTCCTTCCCGAATTCAATAGAAAGAACCACTTCATCTTCATCTACACCGGTTCCTCTTGCTTCTCTTAGAAGTGATTGATATTTTTCTTCAATTATATAATCACGATAAACCAGATACTTAGCTACATCGCTAAAAGCCTGAATCATTACAATCTCCCATAAGTAATTTTTCCCTTTTTCGGGTTGAGGCAGTTCAATCAACCCTTTGAGTTGCCCAGCATAAGACATAAAATTTGAATCCTGATGAATCACAGCTTCATACGCTGCAATATTAGGATAGGCATATACCCGGCTTGAAACAGGGGGCGAAAAACCATCCTGAACTACTGCCTCCATTAATCCTTTATTTAATTCATGAATCAAGTTTGCATTATCAGAATTTGCTTTATACTGTTTATTATGGCAAGAGGAAACCAGCAACATCACAACAGGAAGACAATGGAATAATTTCTTCATAGCTACAGATTCTTAATACATAGATAATTTCAGAAACACTCACACTTCACAACTTCCGAGTATTTAAACTTTAGAAAGCAGTTCTACTTTGCCGGCTCTGCAATCTTCAATAAGTTTATCCATCTTCTCTGGAGTCAAAAATTCATGGTAATAATCACCTAACTGTAACATAGGTGCATAACCGCAAGCACCTAAACATTCAGTAGCTTTTACAGAGAAAAGTCCATCAGGCGTTACCTGCCCTTCTTCTACTCCTAATTTAATAAGGGTGTAATCAATTAAATCTTCTGCTCCGCGTGTTACGCAGCAACTGGTGCGGCAAAACTCAAACATATATTTGCCAACAGGTTTCTGATTATACATAGTATAAAAAGAAGCCACTTCGTAAACTTCAATAGGTTTAATAGAAAGAACTTCCGCTACTTTATCCATAGCTTCTACCGAAAGCCAGTTGTCATTTCCATCCTGCACTTCGTGTAGAATAGTCAGCAAGGCACTTTTCTTCTTTCCTTCAGGGAAACGTGACTTCAACTCTTCAATACGCTTAAGCGTAGCTTCTGAAAGCGTTACTTCTTTATTACTGTTTGCAACTAAACTCATATTCAATATTGTCTTTTGTATTTAAGTCCTCTCCTTCGGAGAGGATTTAGTAGAGGTGGATTTACGCATCCAACTCCCCGGCAATTACATTCAGCGAACTCAAAATCAAAATGGCATCGCTCAAATAAGCGCCTTTAATCATTTCGGTAAAGGCCTGATAGTAAATAAAGCATGGTCTGCGGAAATGCAGACGATAAGGAACACGGCTGCCATCGCTTACTAAATAAAAACCAAGCTCACCATTGCCACCTTCTACTGCATGATATACTTCACCCTTCGGCACAGGTATTTCACCCATTACAATCTTGAAGTGATAAATAAGCGCTTCCATATTTTTGTAAACATCTTCCTTATGCGGCAAATAATAATCAGGCACATCAGCATGATAAGGCCCATCCGGTAAGTTATCTACAGCCTGCTGAATAATTCGAAGGCTTTGCCAAACTTCTTCGTTGCGCACACAATAGCGGTCGTAAGTATCGCCTGTTTTACCAACCGGTATATCAAACTCAAAATCCTGATAAGAAGAATACGGATTTACTTTGCGAATATCATAATCAACACCGGCAGCCCGAAGATTGGGTCCGGTAAAACCATAGCTAATTGCCTTTTCTGCAGATATTCCACCAACGTTTACGCAACGGTCAATAAAAATTCTGTTGCGCGAAACCAAGGTTTCGAATTCTTTAAACGCAACCGGAAACTCTTTTAGAAAAGCGCGAAGTTTTCTAAAACAAGTATCACTCAAATCTCTTTCCATACCCCCAATTCGACCCATGTTAGTAGTCAAACGAGCACCACACATTTCTTCATAAATCTCATACACCTTTTCGCGGTATTGCATGACATAGAGAAACCCAGTGAACGCACCGGCATCTACTGCAAGAATTGAATTACAAATCAAGTGGTCGGTAATACGCGCTAACTCCATCATAATAACACGGATGTATTGCGCGCGTTTAGGAACTTCAACTCCCAATAATTTCTCTACTGTTAACCACCAGCCAAAATTATTGATGGGCGATGAACAATAATTCATTCTATCGGTAAGCGGAGTAATTTGGTAGAAGGGGCGATTCTCTGCAATTTTTTCAAAGGCGCGGTGGATGTAACCGATAGTAGGTTCAGCATCAATAATCTTTTCGCCATCCATCAACAATACGTTTTGGAAAATTCCGTGCGTAGCAGGGTGAGTTGGCCCGAGGTTAAGAATAGAAAGTTCGCTTCCATCTTCGTTCTCGCGCTGACGAATCATGTCAGCGTATTTCTCTTCGATTGTTTTTAAAACTATCTCGCTCATCTCAATTCAAATTTGCATTTACCGGAATTCTTCCAAAATATCTATCGTCCTTATCGGTTCTTCCTTGGTCTTCTAACGGAAACTCTTTACGCATGGGGAACGAAACCATTTCATCCATATTCAAAATACGCTTCAAATCAGGATGCCCGTTGAAGATAATACCGTAAAAATCGTATGTCTCGCGCTCCATAAAG
>CAMBIM010000197.1 GCA_945867505.1 Chitinophaga pinensis | reverse complement strand
CGCCTGGAAAGCGTGTAAACGTGAAAGCGTTTCGAGGGTTCGAATCCCTTCCTCTCTGCAATAACAAATTTATAAATAGCTGTTTATCAATATGATAGATGGCTATTTTTGTTTGGGGCAAGTCATATTTCTGAAATGGGGCAAGAAATATTTCAAATTCGATTGTTTAATCTTTCCCAATATTGCTCCTCAGTGAACTTCGAAATTTTGCGACAACATCAATTGAACTTGATTTATCTCCGTATAAATACAACCCATCTTTTTCAGGAACCAGGTCAATCATTTTGTCTCCGTATTTTTGTTTGAGCAGTTTTCCCAACTCAATGAACCGCTCAATCAGTAGACTGAATGCTTCTGTCGTTTTGTTGACTTTTCATTTTATCTTGATTTAGTTTGTGAAAGAATTTTCACACCACAAAGATGGCTACTTCACTAGCTAAAGCATTACAAAATTTTGGATAAGAATTGTATTATTCACACCACGTTAAAACACAGGCAGTAATCCTTTAACGATGTAAATCTTTCACCCCACCTCCTCGGCTATTAACTGATTAACCAGCGCAATGGTTTTGGCAATGCTGCTATAGTTAGCCGAGTAGAATATTTTTTTGCCTTCGCGCTCTGTTTTTACCAGCCCGGTATTTTTTAGTATAAGCAAATGTTGCGAGGCAATGGCCTGTTGCAAACCAAGTTCGGTATAAATTTCAGTTACGTTGGCTTTGCCTTGTGCTAGTATCAAGTGCATTATTTTTTGGCGCAGTGGCGAGCCTATGGCTTTAACTATTTGTGCGGCTTTATCAATTTGCGCAGCGTTTTGGTCAATTATATCGCCTTCTGCAGTGTGGTGTAGTTGCTCTTCTAATTGGTGTATACGCCTTTGTAACCTAGCTTTTTCAGCAGCATGGGTAAGCAGGGAAACTATCTGTGTGTCTGCATCGCGTTTCTGAAGGTAATCAAACGCTCCGTATTTCATGGCTTGCACCCCATCGGCAATCGTGCCTTCGCTAGTTATTACCACCACTTCTACTAAAGGATAAGCGGCTTTAATGGCTTGGGTAAGTTCCACTCCGTTGCCATCAGGCATGTGCACATCCGTTAGCACTACATCAATGGGGTGTTGCTCCAATTGCAGCAATGCGCTCTTTACACCATCGGCTTCGGCTATTATAAAACCCGCTTTATTAATAATGTAAACCAAAAGCTTTCTATACGATAGGTCATCGTCTACTACCAGTATAGCTGTATTGTTCATGGTGTGTTTATTTTTTATTGTTTTAACGGGGGTATAAAATAAAATGTTGGACCTTCTTCATCTATCTCCTTTGTTCTCAAAAATCTTCGGTTATTCAGCGCAATAGAGTAGATATTGCTGATTGCAATTTATGATATTTATCATGGCAATTGACTTTTTAACGGCAGGGTAAAATAGAAGGTAGCCCCTTCATCTACTTTGCTCTCTGCCCATACTTTACCATTGTGTTTTTCAATAATGCGCTTAACAATGCTTAAGCCTATACCATTACCTTCAAAATCGCTGCTGCCGTGCAGGCGTTGAAAAGCCCCAAACAGTTTGTCGTAGTTGTTCATATCAAAACCTGCTCCGTTATCTTTTATATGAAAGGTAAGGGTATCTGCAGTGGCTTCATAACCCATTACCACCTGGGGTTCTTTTTTCTTCGAAGAATATTTTACGGCATTGCCCAGCAGATTGATTAAAACCTGTTCTATCATAGACACATCGCCTGCTATCTCCGGTAACATGAGGACAATTAGTTTAGCCTTATGGGGCGTGGCAAAACTTATTTTATCCCAAACGTTTTTAACCAGTTCATTCAAATCAATTGAAACAGGATGGAGCCTTTCTTTGCTGCATTTGGCAAGTGTGAGCAGGTCGGTAATAATTTTATCCATTCGCTGGGCATTGCTATACACATACCCAAACATTTCTTTGGCATCGACACTGAAACTGCTGCTATATTCTTTGTCTATAATTTTGGCAAACCCCATAATGCTCCTTAAGGGCGCACGCAAATCGTGCGATGCAGAATAGGAAAAAGCTTCAAGGGCAGTGTTGGTCTCTGTAAGTTCGATAGTGCGTTCGTTTATTTTCTTTTCTAAGTTTTCGTTCAGGTCTTGAATAGCTGCTTCTGCTATTTTGTACTCGGTAACATCCCGTTCTATAGATATCCAATGCGTAAACCAACCTTTTTCATTGGCTACGGGTGTTATAGAAGAGTTAATCCAAAACTCTTCTCCGTTTTTTCTGTAATTGACAACGGTAATTTCGCACGATTCCCATTTTTCTAAAGCATTACTCCACCTCTTTAGCTCTTTCTTGTCGGTTTTTGGCCCTTGCAAAAAGCCTGGGCTTCGGCCAATTACATCTTCGGCATTGTAGCCGGTCATTTTGGTAAACGCCTTATTCACATACAATATCTTCGGACCCAGCTCATCCTGTGATTCTGCTTCGGTTATTACCACCGAATCTTTAGTGTTTGTAATTACAGATTCTAATAATTTCAGTCTTTGCTGTTCTTCTATTAATTCCTTATATGCTTTCTTCAGCTTTTCTTCCGCCTCCTTTCTGCTGGTTATATCTTTATTTATAGCCACATAGCGGCTGGGTTTTCCGGTTTTATCTAAAAAGGGAACAATAGTTTTGTCTATCCAGTATAGGGTTCCGTCTTTGGCGCGGTTGCACACTTCGTTGCGCCATATTTTACCGCTGCTAATAGTAGCCCACAAATTTTGCATAAAAGCTTTGGGATGATAGTCGGATCTAACAATTCGATGGTTTTGCCCAAGCATTTCCTCGCGCGTGTATTTTGATACCTCACAAAACTTATCGTTAACATGTATGATGTTGCCTTTAACATCGGTAACGGAAAGCAGGGTAGATTCTTCTAGCGCGTATTGGTAATCGGCTACCTCTCTAGCTTTTGCTAAGTGTATTTCGTTTGCTTCCGCAATTTTTTCTGCGGTTCTAATCTTTTCTTTTTCGGCTTTCGCTTCTTTTAATGCTCGGTCTACTTTATTACATAGAGTAAAAAGTTTGTCTTTAAGGTTATAATCGGTTACTCCGCTTTTAATTAATTCAACAGCTTTTTCTTCACCTAAGCTTCCTGTAACAAAAATAAAAGGGGTCTGGGGTGCCAGTTCCTGCCGTATTTTAAAAGCGGCAGGTCCGCCAAAACCCGGCAAGGAGTAATCAGACAGAATAATATCGGGTTTAAAAATGCGAAGTGCTTTTTCGTATTCCGGTCCGGTCTCTACAACTTGGGCTACATAATTTATTTTCCCTTTTTTCAGCTCGTGTTGAATTAGGTCAATGTCGTGTTCGTCATGCTCCACTATTAATATTCTGGTTGCTGTATTAATAGTTGGGCTTGGTTTACTTGCCGTGTATTCATGGTTAATATCAGGGACTATGGTTTTTACTTTCATTGTTGAGGGTTGTTTACTATTAACCAGTATAATCCTATGTTGGAAATTGCTTTTTGAAAATCGTCAAACGCCACGGGTTTTACCACATAGCTGTTTACACCCAGGTCGTAACATTTTTTTATGTCGGGGTCTTCTTTGCTGCTGGTAAGTATCACTATCGGAATGCGCTTGGTTCGTTCATCGGTTCTTAATTTTTCTAACACCTGCATGCCGTTTAAGCGCGGCATTTTTAAATCGAGCAGAATTACTTTGGGCAGCTTTTCGTCTTTGCGGCTGGCATATTCGCCTTGGCTATAAAGAAAATCGAGGGCTGCGGCACCATCGGCCACACGAAAAAGATTGTTGGCCAAATTGTTTTTTTTCAAGGCGCGGATAGTCATTTCGGCATCGCTCTCGCTATCTTCTACTAATAGTATTTCTACATTGTTCATGGGGTTATGCTTTAATTAAGGTGAAATAAAAAGTGGCTCCTTCATTTAATTTGGCTTCTGCCCATACCCTGCCCCCGTGTTTAGTTACTATGCGCTGAACAATGGCTAGGCCTACCCCATTGCCTTCAAATTCTTTTTCAGGATGCAGGCGATGAAACACGCCAAACAATTTATCGGCATACTGCATATCGAAACCGGCTCCGTTATCTTTTATAGAGTATATAATTTCCGGGCCTTCGGTTTTAGACCCTATTTCAAAAACGGCTTTCTCTTTGAGTGCGGAATATTTAACGGCATTAGAAATTAAGTTGACCCATACCTGCCGTATAGCTAATGCATCGGCTTGTGCGGGGAGTAAAGGCTGAATGCGAAACCCTATATCGCGTGCGGTATTCGATTCTTTTAGTTCTTCGCAAACTTCAAGCACCAGCTTGTGCATGTTTACATTACTCTTTTGCAATTCTTGTCTGCCAAGTTGCGAGAAACTAAGCAGTTCATCAATAAGCTGCCCCATTCGTTCCGCATTTTTCATGATGTTACTCATCTGGCGGTCGGCTTCCGCGCTTAACTGGTTTCCAAAATCATCTTTAAGCATTTGGGTGTAGCCGTTAATGGCGCGAAGCGGAGCTCGCAAATCGTGCGATACGGAATAAGAAAACGATTCCAGTTCTGCATTTACAGCCAACAGCTGCTCCCGGGCTTTTTTGCGCTCGGTAATATCGCGGGCAATGCAATAAAGTTTTCCGGTAATGGGGTTGGGGGTAGCATTCCAGTCCAAGTCTATGTAGCTGCCGTCTTTTCTGCGGTAACGGTTTACAAAATTTACCACCGGGGCTCCCGATTTAAGCTCCCCGTATACCTTAAATGTAGAAGCCACATCATCCGGGTGGATTAAGTCAATAAACGGGATTGCACAAAATTCTTTTTCTGCATAACCTAATTCTTTGCTAAAGTTAGTATTGATGCTTTCAAAATAACCTGTATTACCTGCAATGCCGCAAAGATCATTACTGTTATTAAAAAAGTGCATGTATTCTTTTAGCTCATCTTCGGCTTCTTTAAGTTCTTTGTTAGCGATGATTAATTCGGCTGTGAGGTTTTCTTTAAACTGCAGTTCTTTGTTGGCTATTACCAATTCTGCCGCCTGCTTGCCTTTTTCTTTTATTTCATAAGCCAGTTTTTTGTAGGCTTCAATTAATTCTTCGGCCTGGCTATTATGATCGGTATTGGTTTTCATGCGCGTTATTTTTAAAACGTGATAAATTGTTTTAGGTAGAAAAATTCAATACAGTATTTAGCTTGTAGCGATAGTAGTAACCTCCGGTGCATATAAAAGTTAAGAGAATCTATGCGCTGCTGTTGGGTAGGGTTATCTATTGTAAGCAGGTGCAGCTTTGTTAAGTTAGTAAACACAATTTTTTGCGCAGCCAAAATAGGTTCAAGA
>CAMBIM010000196.1 GCA_945867505.1 Chitinophaga pinensis | reverse complement strand
GTTGTTCTTACCGATTGAGTATTATCTAAATTGGTATTGAAACTGTTGACGGTAAGCGTAGAGTTGTAGCCGTGCGTAATAGTAAAGTTGGTGAAGATTTTTTGCGCCCATTTAAACTTGTTCAACCCGTTGTAAGAAATTCGCCAGTTGGGAAGCGGCACAGCTTTGAATGGATTCAACTGCACTTTGCCTGGGTCGCTTTTTGAATAGGCGGATAAGAAAGCCGGAATTAAAACGTCCTGCGATTTAGGTCCGTAACCATTGGTGTAAGCCGGGTTTACTTCTCCGGTGCTTGGGTTGAGGTAGGAGCCGTTGCCTAAGCGTTGTGAAATAACTTCGCGGTTCTTTTCGAAGGCTCGGTAAATTTCGGAGTTGCCGTCTTTTTCTGTTTTATCGAACATGGTGCGTACCGGCAAATACGAAATGCTATACGAACCCATTTCCGTAGGGTTCAAATGGTCGAAACCATACGTACCGGTAAGCGGGTCGTATACATTTTTGAAAAACTGCTGATGGTTCTCGGTATAGTCGCGGAACAAGGTTAAATCAATTTTGAAATCGGGCCAAGGTTCAATAGTAGCCGTAGCATCTAAACGCTGCGAACGGGTTTGAATAAATTTCTGATTTAGCAAAGTATCTTTGGTAATCCAACCTTTAGATGCGGCTTCATCCAGCCAGCCATCGCGGGTGAATTTATCTACGCCTTTCCAGAACCTATCGCCCATTTGCGAACCGAAAACAAAATCGTAACCCGGTGCGCTGCGAATACTTCTTTCGGTTAAGTATTTGTTGGTGCCGTTAATCTGGTTACCCAAAATTTGCGAGTAACCGGTAAAGCCCGGAATGGTAGTGCTCTTGGTTTCTTTATACTCTACCGAAACTTTCTTCAGCGACAACAATGGACGAAGCAAAATTGAAATTAACGGGTTAGACGGAGCTTGCTTGTTTTGATAATCTGTCCGCTTTTGTTTTAAGGATCTGCGGTTGCTCTTCAATTCGTTTTTTAGGCGAATAACTTCCGCATCTTTCTTCGCCTGTTTTAAATCGTCTTTCAGTTTCTTCCGCGCATCACCTAATTTGGTTACCGCTTCTTTCAAATTCGGTTTGTCTTTTTTCTCGGCATCAGATGCTTCTTTTTTCTTGACGCTGATTGCCGAAGCATTAGCTGCTAAAGCCGTGCGAATGCGTTCTTGGTTCAGTAATTTTTTGTTCTGATAGTTGGTATCGTTCTTGGCAATCTCTTTTGCCTTCTTTAAATCTTCTTTGAGCTTAATGCGCTTTTCTTTCAGCTTTGTTATTTCATCTTCAATCTTATCCCGCGCTTTCTTTACTGCATCGCGTTTTTTGTCGTTCTCTTTTTTATCACCTGCGGTAGGGTTTGGCGAGTTGTAAGTTTTAAGGAAAGGAACTTTATCATATAGCTTTCTAAAATTTAAATCAACTTTTGCGCGGTCGTTTTGCGTATTGCTGATGATGTTGCCCAACGAGTTTTGAATAAGATTACCGGTGGCAGAATCTTTTTGCCAAGGCAATGCCGTCCAGTTATAGGTGGCATTGTAGCCCACTGTAGCTGTAACAAAATCGAATATCGGTAGCTTGCTTATGGGTATAGTGTAGTTAACGCCCAACTGCTGATTGTAATTGGTGTTCCGTCCGCCCTGACCAATGTTGCCCCAAATTTCGTTCTTCTCCAGCTTGGTATCAATTTTACCATCAGGCTCATCAATACGCGAATTGTTGGTGGCACTAAAATCAATACTTAACGATTTAAAAGGATTGTATTTAAACACGTAAGCCCGGTTCCATCTAAAGTTCTTGCTGTACGTTGCAGGAATATCAAAGTCAACTTCGCCTAACGAACGGAGTTTTATCTCTGTCATATCGCGGTTCATGTCGGTGGTAAACGATAGCGTGGAAGGCATGGGATTAAAGCTGAAATCTTTAACCAGATCTAACCACTTTGATTTTGATTTGATAAGTTTTTTGAAAGGCGAAAAATCTTTGGTTTGTGGGGCAAAGTTCCAGCCTATAATGCCGCTCCAGTTTTTCTTGGAGTTCTTTTCTGTAAAAGGGTCGCTGAATAAAATTTCGTTGTAGGAATACGTAAAGTTGAAATTGCCCGGGTCGTAAATATGCGGACGTTTAGCTTTAGTAACCGGTACCACACGCACGTTGCTGAAGTTGTAACCTCTGCGCGTATTTATAGATTGTATTTGCGAGCGATAGGTTCGTGCAGAATCGGCACCCTCCGCAGCGCGCAAAGTTTTTAAATACTCTCTGGTTGGTATATCAAATTGATAAGGGTCAAACTCAGGTGTGCTGAACTGCTGACCATAAGCCGCATAAAACGGAATACGAATACCCGCTTTTTCAGGCAATAGTCTTCCCACTTCAAGATTGGTAGTAAAATCGTACCGGTACATATTGTCCTTGTAACGCTGATCAATTTTTTGTTCTACCTGACCAAAACCGCGCGTATGCATACTGCCCGATAAACTGATGTTTCCTAAGTCTGCAAGTTTTACGTTTACTGTTGCTAAAGCAGCCGTACCGCCTACTTCTTCAAAATCTGAAACGCGCAATTCGTTAAACCAAACTTCAATACACTTTGGCTGACCATCATCGCCATCGGGCAGCGGGTTGTTTGCTATATCTCCCCGGTGCGGATTGTGCACTCCCAGCATAATTGTTTTAATAGCCCCAATATCAGGGTTTCCAACAATGCTTATGAGGCGACCTTTAGAATCTTTTTCGGAATAAACCGATGTACGCGGAAAACCGGCAAGCGTGTTCCGCTTTTGTTTTAAATCAATAAAATCTTTAAGGGTAATATCTAACTCGTTGCTATCGGGCCAAACCAATTGGCGATCATCCGGAGAGTCTTTATCGTAAAGCGTTGTGGCGGTAATACTTGAAGTAATTTTCAATGGCACTTCGTATTCGTAATAGTTGTCTTTAAAATCTGACCCAATTCGGATAAAAGCAGAAACCTCTTTATCTTTTACAGGTAGCTCGCCAAATACTTGGTTAGCATGAATAAACATTCTTAAACGCTTGTATCTTCTTACATCTAATGTTAGGTTTTTGAAAACAGCCTCTCTTGAGCAATCTTTTAAATCGCAGGCATTAATAGCTAATGCCTGTTCGTTTTGCGCCACAAATTGATTGGTTTGCGCGCCTAATGCCTGTGTTCTTTCAATGTTTGGTGGCAACACGTAATTAACAGGAAGTTTTGCACCATGCTCTTCAATACCAACTGAAGTTACATTGAAGAACCCGTTTGGTGCATCGCTACCTATGCCTTCGCAAGGTTCATCTAAATCTAAATTATAGGTTCTCCATTGGTTTCTTCTTAAATCTAAAGTTCCAAAGCGAAGAATTACGCTATCCTGCCAACCAGTCAAAAACATACGCATAAACTGGATGGATTTAAAATCAGGGATATTACCCGTGCGTGAAGTGTACTCGCGAATAGGAATGCGAAACTGAATCCAGCGGTTTGGTACACCATTTCCGTCTTGCCCTGTTCCGGCAACTTCTGAAACAATGAACCGGTTATTAGAGGCGTTCATGCCTGGCTTTAAGTCTAGTTCATACTGAAAGTATTCCTCGTTTTCGTTCAGCGTATTGTCTTTGTTCAAATCTTCCTTATCCGGTAAATTGGTCTGTGCGGTAGATTGAACGGTGTTGTCCTGTACCGGTGAGTTTCCTTCTACACCGGTAAAGTTTTTATAGCGCGCAATAATACCAACTACATTGGCATAAACATTCTCATCCTTAAAAAAGGTGTAGTCATCGGTAGAAGGGTCCGTTTGTAGTTTATCGAAAGCACTTTGGTTTACGGTAGTCTGCACGTTGGTTAAGAACTGTGCTTTTCTGCTTCTTTCTTCATCGTTGGTTAAACCATCAAAACCAATATCCTGTTGTGGGCGCACGCTTTGGTCGTTATCAAACGCATCAACCAAAGCAGGTTGTTTTGGTACCCAACCAAAAGAAGTGCTATCTAGGGTACTCTTGTCCGTATAGTTTCCGTTTTCGTAACTCATCCGCGAGTCACGCAAAATATCTTCTGAAATATTTCCGAGGTTGAAAAACAATTTACCGCCCGGTGAAGTAGTATTATATAAGAACGGGTCGAGCATCCAGAACTCAATAAACTCAACGTTGGTAGCTTCTAAATCGTTGTTATCAATACTGCGCATAATACCGCCCCAGCGAGAAGTAGGTGTTTTCAAACTTCCGTCATTATTCACCCCTTGCGAAATACCCGGTGTAACAGAAGAACTGAACTCATAGTTATATGGTCCTCTATCCTTCGGGTAGTAGCTAAGGTCAAACGTGTAAAGGTTTTGGTCAAGTGTTTGGTTAGGCCGATTTGGAAAAACTTCCTGCGTAGGAATTAAACGCACATAGTGGTTTTTCAAGTTTGTAAGCGGGTCGTTGTTTCCCCAAACCAAATCGGGCGAAGTCTGTTGATTGAAGAACGAGTTATCGATACGGTACCAGGCAATTTTTGCGCGGTTATATCCGTAGCGGTCATCGTTTATCATGATAGCTTCGGGGAAAAGAACCTTTCCGCTAGCATCTACCGAATTGCGCGGAGTAGAAGCCATTTTCCAACTTACAGGTGGGGTTCTTAAATCGTAACCACTACTGGTTCCCTCAAAATCGTCTACATAAACTTGTCCCTCTTTATCTACTCCGTTAATAGCTTTTGGGTGGCCGGGTTTTAGGTGCGCCATTTCGGCATAAGTAGAAATGGTTGACATTTCTTTGGTAGAATAGATAGGTAGTTTATCAAGAGCTTTGGTCAACCACGGTGCGTTAGTTTCGTATTTTACATCCAAGCCCATAATTGTATTGGCAATAGGGTCGTCACCAATATTTACTTTTTGCGTAAACGGTCGCTCGCGTAGGTGCATTACCGTTCCGCCAATATTGAACTTGCTACTAATGCGATAATCTAAACGCGTGCCGTACATACTGCGTACCTGCGCGGCAAACAAGTTGTTGTTTTCGTAATCTACCTTTACCTGCTGACCCGAATTGAGAATGCCTTGGTCAAGAATGGTCAATCGCCCGAGGTTATAATCAATAGTGTAGTGCGTTCCTTCTGCCAATTTTTGTCCACCGGCTGTAACCACCACCGAACCGCGCGGAATGTTTCCCGCACCCAACGAAATTTCGCGGTTGTTCGAGCCTTTGTATTGCCCTTTGATTACAAAGCGGTTAAACTCGGGAAACTGCTGCGCACGAAATTTTGTAGAATCGTATAACTGGTCGTAAACATAGTTATCGGCAATACTTGCATTGGTGCCTCAATTGGTAAACGCACCGCGAAGGTTTTGAC
>CAMBIM010000195.1 GCA_945867505.1 Chitinophaga pinensis | reverse complement strand
CTTTAATTAAGAAGCTAAGCCAACGCTTTCTATAAATATTTCATCCTATGAGTAGGATTTTTGGCAAAGTGCAATATTTATCTACTTTTAGCATCCTTAAATAAAATCACCGCATGAGAAAAATCTACTCTGCCCTTTTTATATTGTTATTTAGTTTGTCGGCATTCTCGCAAGACATTCATTTTTCGCAATACTACGCCTCGCCACTTACGCTTAATCCGGCACTTACGGCTAACATAAATGGTGTTTTTCGCGCTGCAGCCAACTACCGCAACCAGTGGTTTACTATTCCTACTTTAAATTCTGTAGCTCCTTATCAAACCTATCAGTTTTCATTCGATGCTCCTATTTTGCGCGAGCGTTTGGGTAACGATGGTTTTGGTTTTGGTGGTGCGTTTTATGCCGATAAAGCAGGCGATGGAGCATTAACGACATTCAGCGGGTTGGTTTCTGTAGCTTACCACAAATCTGTTGACCGATACGGGAAAGCAAGAATTTCGTTGGGTATACAAGCCGGTGTAGTGAGCAAGCAAATTAAATTGCAGAACTTAATTTTCGAAAGCCAGTTAGATAACTATGGTTGGAACACTTCGCTGTCCAATGGCGAAACAAACTTTAGCGGCAAAAGCATTTTGTATCCAGACGTAAACGTAGGTGCTTTATGGACACATGCTCCTAAAGAAAAATTCCGCTACTACCTTGGTTTTTCTGCCAACCACGTATCGCGCCCGCGCGAATCGTTTTTGCAAGATACCCGCAACCGTTTGAACGTTCGTTTTAATGCTAATGCCGGTATGGAAATTTTCTTGAACAGCGATTACTCGTTTAGCTTAACGCCTACCTTTTTGTTTATGTCGCAAGGTAACGCACAGCAATACAACTTTGGTTTGGGATTAAACTATTGGGTGAATGATAATGTGGCTGTTTTTGGAGGAGCCTGGTACCGTGTAAAGGACGCGGTAATTTTAAACATAGGTGCCGAGTTTTACAATATGCGTGTGGGTGTAAGCTATGATGTTAACCACTCTAATTTGCGCTCGGCTACTAGGGCACAAGGCGGCTTAGAAGTTTCGTTGATTTACGTATTCAAGAAAGAAAGGCCACAGGCTATTCAATACGAAAAATACTGTCCTAATTTCTAAATTGGAATTGGTGGATATAGCATAAAACATATCGAAAGCATCTTAGCAATAAGATGCTTTCTTTAATTTATATTAATCATATTCTTGCGATACAAACAACTAATACTAGTTTTCATACATCTTTACCAATAAAAGCAAAACTAACCCGAGATGAAATTTGTTTATTTGAAGAGATTTTTGTTCTTTCTTGTCCCATTCCTATTAACAACACTTGCCGATGCCCAACCCGGCTGCCCCGATGTAATCGCAGGTAGCGATGTAGCTTTGCCTTGCGGAACTAATTGCACTAACCTAACGGCAACTTTTTTTCAATCGGGTAATACTACCAGTTACGGGGTAGCACCTATTGCCTATACTCCGTTTTCATATACCGCAGGAACAGCCACTTTGGTTAATACCGATGATGTTTGGTCAGGTGTTATTAACCTTCCCTTTACCTTTTGCTTTTTTGGAAACTCCTACACGCAGGTAGTTATCGGTGCGAACGGACTAATATCATTTGATGTAGCCGAAGCAGGACAATACTGCGTTTGGGACATTACCGGAGCCGGCACATTGCCTACTACTAATGTTTATGGTAATTGTATTATGGGTCCTTATCATGATATTGATCCTTCTATACCAGGTGGAGATATTGTATATCAAGTAATAGGAACTGCACCTTGCAGAATTTTTGTGGTTTCCTATTACCAAGTGCCTATGTTTAATTCAGACAGCCCACTGTCTACCTGTAGCGGGATGGATGCTACACATCAAATTGCTATTTATGAAACTACCAATGCTATAGAAGTTTACATAGCTCATAAAGATGCTTGCCCAGATGCAGGAGGATTTTTTGGTCTTTCAGGTTGGAACGATGGTTTGGCTATTGAAGGAATTCAAAATGCTGCACAAACAGTAGCATACACTGTACCGGGAAGAAACAATTCTGTATGGACAGCCAATAACGATGCTTATCGCTTTACTCCAAATGGTCCTTCTATTGTAACTGTAGATTGGTTTCAGGGCGCAACGCAAATTGGAACAGGTACAACAGTAAACGTTTGCCCAGGTAGTAATACTACTTACACTGCACGCGCTACCTATTTGCCTTGTGCAGGAGGGACACCGGTAGTGGTTACAGACGATGTAAATGTAACTTTGGCCGGAGCTTTACAGGCGGGTATAGATTCATCGCATAACGTAACTTGCTTTGGTGCCAATAACGGAACCGCTTATGCTTATGCAACCACCACTAATGCCGGCTTAACTTATGGTTGGTCCAATGGTCAAAACACCTTAACTATTACGGGTCTTTCGCCCGGTCAATATATTTTTACCGCTACCGATGCTTCTAACTGTGTGCGGGCAGATACCGTGGTTATTACACAACCCACACAACTTACCACCAATGTGCCTAATGCCAGCCAAACTAATTGTTCGGGTAGCGGAACAGGAACTTTAATAGCTGATGCCAGCGGAGGCACGTATGCGTATTTGTATAACTGGAATTCGAACCCGGTGCAAACCGATTCTATTTTAAATGGTGTAGCCGCAGGAACATACATTGTTACAGTTACCGATAACGAAGGTTGCACAGCAACTGCCAGCGGAACACTTACCATAAATGCCGGTGGAAATAACGTTACGCTTAACAATCCTGGCATTACCAATGTATCTTGCTTTGGCGGAAACAATGGAAGCATTACAACCGGTGCAACAGGAGGAAGTGGTGCTTACACCTTTACTTGGGGTGGCGCGCAAACCGGTGCTACTATTTCAAGTTTGGTGGCCGGACAATACAATGTAACTGTCGATGACGGGGCAGGTTGCACGGCTACGAGTTCTTATAATGTTACTCAACCAACACAATTAATTATTAATGCACCTAGCATAACCAACATAGGTTGCAGTGGTGCAGGTGCGGGTTCTATTACGGCCAATGTTTCGGGTGGCTCGCCTGCTTATACTTATAGCTGGGTTCAACAAAGCAATAGTCAGGCATACAGCGGGCAAACCATTAACGGCTTACCGGCAGATAATTATTCGCTAACGGTTACAGATTTAAACAGTTGTTCTGCAACGGCAAGTTATGCAGTTACTTCTGTTCCCGCATTAGCGTTTACACAATCGCAAACCAATGTTTCTTGTTTTGGAGGAAGCGATGGAACAACTACAATTACTATTACTTCCGGCACGGCACCGTATAATTATAATTGGAATGGAAGCGGTGCTTCAACAAATTCAACACAAAATGGCGTCAGCGCAGGAACAACAACCGTAACATTTAACGATGCTAATTGTAGTGCAACTGCCACTTTCACGCTTACAGAGCCGGCACAAATTGTTATTACACAAGTCAGCCAAACCGATGTTTCGTGCTTTGGCGGAAGCGATGGAACCATAACCGTTAATGCTACTGGCGGCAGCGGCTCGGGTTATACTTATGGTTGGAATTCAAACCCTGCACAAATTGGTGCTACTGCAAGTAATCTTCCTGCGGGGCAGATTACTGTAGTGGCCACTGATGGAAATTTCTGCTCTACATCTCAAGATTATACAGTTACCGAACCGACACAACTTACGGTTACAGCACAAGCTACCGATGCTACTTGCTACCAAGCACCCAATGGCGCGGCAGTGGCAACTGCTTCAGGCGGCACACCACCTTACACTTATTTATGGTCAGATGCCATTGGCCAAAGCAACCAAACGGCCAACAGTTTATTGGCGGGAACATATACTTGCACAGTAACAGATGGTAAGGGTTGTGCGGCATCTGCCAGCGGTGTTGTAAACGAGCCGGCAGAAATGCTCATAAACACCAGCGTTACCCCTGTAAAATGTATTGGCGATGAAAACGGAACTATTACGGTAACGGCTACCGGAGGAACTTCGCCTTACAATTTTTCAGCTACGCAAGACGGGGCAAATTTTGTATTTGCTACCAATGGTGTAATTATTGGTTTAGCGGTGGGCACATATACAGTTATAGTTGCTGATGATAATTCTTGCACTAAAACAGTTTTAGTTACCGTGCCAAACGCAACCATAGATAACTT
Organism: Chitinophaga pinensis; assembly: GCA_945867505.1. GTDB lineage: Bacteria > Bacteroidota > Bacteroidia > Chitinophagales > LD1 > Bog-950. The sequence goes on along the minus strand of CAMBIM010000195.1, from coordinate 1,233 downwards.
TACCACTGCGGTTGATTCTACTTCTTGCTACGGTACAGATTATAACGATGGCGCAGCGTACATTACGGCCACTACCATACAAAACGGACCCTATCAGTTTAGTATTGATAATGGCATTCCGCAATACTCAGGCGATTTCTATGACCTTGCTGCCGGTGCGCATACTATTACCGCCACCAACTTAAACGGCTGTGTAAGCACTGTGCCCGTGGTGGTTCTTGAACCGCTACCCATTGTGGTTGATGTAGTGCCTGATACTGTTATTCTTCCGCTTGGCGCTGTCCAACAAGTGCAAGTCACGTATCTAAATGCATCTAATGTTACTTATGCTTGGACACCGGAGCTCGGCTTAAGCTGCACCGATTGTGCCGACCCTTTAGTAAGTCCGTTTTACAGACAAGATTATGTAATAACTATTAGTATGGTAAACGGCACAGCTACTTGTTATGGCTCCGCTACTTTACATGCCGATGTGTTAGATCCGCTACCGGTGTTTGTGCCTAATTCGTTTACACCGAATGGCGATGGCAACAACGATGTGTTTCAGATTTACGGACAAGGAGTTAAAACACTTGACTTGAAAATATTTAACCGTTGGGGCGAATTGGTTTACCAAAGCAATAACCAGTTTGAAGGATGGGATGGCACCTACAAAGGACAATTGCAATTACCGCAGGTATTTACTTATGCAACAAAAATTACTTTCTTAAACGATAAGAAATTGGATAAAAAGGGAACGGTAACGTTGGTGCGGTAGAATAGCCTACAATCCGAAATAAAAGAGCCAAACAGAAATCTGTTTGGCTCTTTTATTTGATTTCGACTTTGCAATTATTTCAACTGTTCTTTCGAAACAATAATTCCGTCTTCATCACAGTAAACAAATTCATCAGGAGTAAAATCTACACCAGCAAAATGAACGGTAATGTTTTGTTGCCCTTCGTTCCGTTTGTTACTTTTTAGAGGAATAACGTTGAGTGCTTTTACACCTAACGATAGCGTAGCCATAGCTGCGCTATCACGAATGCAACCGTAAACAATAATGCCGTTCCATTTATTTTTTACGCCAAGTTCGCCAAGCATATCGCCAAGTAGTGCGCAGCGCATAGAGCCGCCACCATCTACTACTAATACTTTTCCTTCGCCATTTTGCTCCAGGGCTTTGCGTACAAAACTGTTGTCTACAAAACATTTTACGGTTTCAATTTTACCGTTAAAGAGTTTTGTGCCTCC
>CAMBIM010000194.1 GCA_945867505.1 Chitinophaga pinensis | reverse complement strand
AACGTTATCAACTTTATGTGCCAGGAGTTTTGGGATTACGACACCACCGTAAACTCTATTTGGGTTAGGGAGAAATGGAAAACGTGTAAGTGAATAGAAAACTACGAAATGGGAAATACGAAATGGATGTGCATTCCCTAATTTTTATTTTGTTTGTAACACTATCATGATAAAACAAACGATGCTAATTTTTATTCCATGTCTTTTGGCTATTGCTTCTTGCAAAACAACTAACACCAATGCCAGCGCGGCAGCACCAGTTAACGATACGGTGAGCGATTACACTAACCCCAAAGTAAGCCGCGATAAAGAGTTGTATGCCGCTACTAAAGAACTGGTTCCGGTAGATACCGTTTACCTGGCCAAAGACACCCTGCACATTCTCACCAAAAAAATATTGGGCTGCGATGCCGATAACTTTAAACTGTTTTGGAACGGAGCCATGATGAAATCTTTACCACCGCAAACCAGTGTAAAACTGTTTCAGCAGGTAAATACCGATTGTAAAGTGCAACACCGTTTTCACTTAACGTATAACATTACTTCGCTGCGCTTAAAGAATGATACCGCCTCATTTAATACCGATAGTTGTTTGGCAAGAACCACCGTATTGCGGTTGGGTGGTTATAAAGAGGCGGTGAGGTATGAGTATTGATTTTGTGCTACCAACACATTACCCACACTCTGCTAACACAAAAACCTGCTTATCAACAGACGTTTAAACAGAACACCTGTTTATTAGTGGAGAATCGGCCCCGTTTATGTTCCACACATGTTCTACTTTTACAGCCATAGAAGTAGTTACAATTATTTGGTTTTACCCTCACAATTTCAGCAACTAATGACTAAAAAGAAAACAGAACCCAAAGAGCGACACGCTAAAGTGATTACACTAGCTAACCAAAAGGGAGGCGTAGGCAAAACTACTTCTGCCATTAATATTGCTGCCAGTTTTGCTGTGCTGGAATACAAAACCTTGTTGATAGATGCCGACCCGCAGGCAAACGCTACTTCGGGTGTTGGCTTCGACCCAAAAACAATAAAGACCAGCCTATACGAGTGCTTGATGAACGAAGTAAAAGCACGCGATATTATTCTGGATACAGAAACTCCGAACTTGTATCTACTTCCCTCTCATCTTGATTTGGTGGGTGCCGAAATTGAACTCATTAATCAACCGAACCGCGAAAAAATATTTAAAGGAATACTGGACGAACTGCGTAAAGATTACGACTACATTATTATTGACTGTTCGCCTTCGTTAGGTTTAATAACTGTAAATGCGTTAAGCGGTTCCGATTCTGTTTTAATACCGGTGCAATGCGAATACTTTGCCTTAGAAGGTTTAGGCAAATTGCTGAACACTATTAAGATTGTGCAAAGCCGTTTAAATCCCGAATTAGAAATTGAAGGAATTCTGTTGACGATGTATGACCCACGCTTACGCTTGGCCAATCAAGTGGTAGATGAAATTAAACGCCACTTCGAAAACATAGTTTACGATACTATCATACACCGCAACACTCGCTTAGGCGAAGCACCAAGTTTTGGCAAGCCCGCTATTATGTATGATGCAGAAAGCAAAGGCAGCATTAACTACATGAACCTGGTTCGCGAAATGTTGCAACGGGCAGATGGCACACTAATACCAAATGAGAACAAGGAATTGAATTTATTAGAAGAAGATCCTGCTTCGCAGAACTAACCCTTCGACTACACTCTGGGTGACAAGCCCGCAAGCTTAGCGAAACCAAAATATAACACAACAATGACCGAAAAGAAGAAGAGCGTTTTAGGGCGCGGACTTGGTGCCTTATTAGAATCTAACGATACTACCGAGCGCACCAACCAAAAGCAATACACCAATAACATAGCTAACCCAAAGCAGGAAGGTTCTGTTATTCTTAATATTCCTTTAGAACAAATTGAGGTAAATCCGTTTCAGCCGCGCACCACGTTTGAAGAAGAGAGCCTGAACGATTTAGCCGATTCGATAAAAATACACGGGGTAATTCAACCGATTACCGTTCGTAAAATTGAGAACAACAAGTATCAGCTAATAGCCGGAGAAAGAAGATTACGCGCTTCTAAACTGGCAGGCAAAACTGATGTTCCTGCCTTTGTGCGCTTAGCGAGCGACCAAGAGAGCATTGAAATTGCTTTGATAGAAAACATTCAGCGCGAAGATTTGAATCCGCTGGAAATTGCCATTAACTACAAACGCCTACAAGATGAATGCGATTTAACACAGGAAGAACTGGCTACGCGCTTAGGAAAGAACCGAAGCAGTGTAACTAATTTTATGCGCCTGTTGCGTTTGCCACCGGATATTCAGGCGGGCTTGCGCGATGAAACAATTACCATGGGTCACGCTAAAGCGTTGTTGGCTATTGATAATCCTTTACTTCTTCTCACCGCTTATAAAGATGTAACGGGTAAAGGTTTGAGCGTTCGCCAAACGGAAGAGTTGGTTCGTAGCTTAGAAAGCAAGCCAAAGAAAAATACGTCTACCGCAGCCAATAAATCTACCGCCATTCCGTTTACCATCCGAAAAATGCAAGACCAGTTAACCACTGCCTTAAGCACTAAGGTTTTAATCAACCGCAGTAACGATGGCAAAGGCGAAATCTTAATCAAGTTTTATAACGATGACGATTTAGGAAGATTGGTGGAGGCGATAACAGAAAAATGAGACAAAAGATTTTAGACAACAGACAACGGACAACAGACAACAGCATTCTGTCGTTTCTTGTTTTTTGTTTCTTGTTTTTTGTTTTGTTGAATAGTGCTACAGCGCAGGAAGCCCCCGCACAAGATTCTACTTCTAAAAAGTTTACTCAAGATGCTAATGCCCAAAAGTTAGCGGTGGGTATGGCTACTACAGCCACCATTGTAGTAGAGGCAGATACTTTAAAAGCGAAAGAAGCCAAATACATTCGCCCTAAGGGAACGCGAAAATTTTACTGGAACATTAATGATTATCCAACTGCCGATTCTTCCTTAGCGGCAAAGAAAAAGAGAAGGCATAGTCCATTGTATGCTGCTTTGTTTTCAGCAGCCTTGCCGGGTTTGGGACAGGCTTACAATAAGAAATATTGGGAAATACCGATTGTGTATGCAGGGCTTGGCGGCTTGGGCTACGCTTGCTATTACACAGCCAGTAACTTTGTGGGCTACCGCAACGCTTACCGCGCGCAAGTAGCTACAGTGCCCGATAATTTTGCCAGTTACAAAGGGGTGAGCGATGAAGCCACACTAAAATCTTATCGAGATTATTTTAAAAAGAACTTAGACATATCCGCGATTTGCACCGGTGTCTTTTATCTGCTGAACATTGTAGATGCTACTGTAGATGCGCACCTGTTTGAGTGGAATATGAAAGACGATATTCACTTGAGTTGGCAACCGGTAATGATTACCAATCCCAACTACGCGTCTACCGCACCTGGGGTTAGGTTGAATTTGAATTTTTGAATCCACTTATTTCCTAACTTTTTATTTTCTTGCACAAAAATTTAACCATGCATAAAGTAGATACTGCGCTTACACGAATGTTGGGGATAGATTATCCAGTGATTATGGCTCCTATGTTTTTAGTGAGCAATGCTAAAATGGTAATAGCTGCCTGCAATGCCGGCATAGCCGGTTCAATACCTGCGCTAAATTACCGCACCGATGCAGAGTTCCGCAAAGCCTTAGATGAAATTAAAGCCGGTACCGATAAAGCGTATGGCATTAATCTCATCACCAACAAATCGAACATTCGGTTAGAAGAACAACTAAAAACCTGCGTAGAATATAAAGTGCCGTTTGTTATTACCTCACTCGGCTCTCCGCAAATAGTTATTGATGCTTACAAGCCCCTCGGCTTAAAAGTATTTGCAGATGTTATTGATTTAGATTATGCCAAGAAGGTAGAAGCCATGGGGGCTGATGCTATTATAGCCGTAAACAACCAAGCCGGTGGACACGCGGGAAGAATTTCTCCGCAAGATTTAATTACCCTACTGGTAAAGAACTGTAAGATACCTGTAATAAGTGCCGGTGGCGTAGGCAATGGTACTCAAATGAAACAGATGATAGATTACGGAGCATGTGGTATTTCTATCGGCAGTCCGTTTATTGCCAGCAACGAAGCACCGGTTACCGAAGACTATAAAATGGCCTGCGTTAGCCATGGTGCAAAAGATATTGTGTTTACCACCAAACTTAGCGGCACACCTTGCACGGTTATCAATACCGATTATGTAAAATCTATTGGCACCGAACAAAACTGGTTAGAGAAATTCTTAAACGGCAACAAGCGCATTAAGAAGTGGACGAAGATGATTACCTACTACAAAGGCATGAAGGCCTTGGAGAAAGCCGCTTTTGGTGCTACTTACCAAACCATGTGGTGTGCAGGACCAAGTATTGAGTATGTGCATTCTATTCGCCCCGTAAAAGAAATTGTAGATGAACTGACCAGCCAATATTTAAAAGAATGTGAAACCGCAAGCAAACTAACGGCTGCTGCACTTTAATAATTTACATTCAGCTTTGAATCAAATGACTCTTATGAAAACCATGCGCGTTGCCTTCTACTTTTCAGCCTTCTTGTTTATAGCAGTTAGCTATAACTCCTGCAAAAAAATTACCGAAGACCAACTAATCAACGGCTTATGGCAGGTAACGAATGTAAGCATTGATAACTCGACAGATAATTATCTAAACACTTTGCCTTATTACCCAAACGGCAACGACTGTTGCGCCTATAAGCTAGATTTTGAAAGAGACAACACGGTTATAGCCTATTACATTGCCAACAATAACTTCAATAGAATTTTTGCCGGCAATTGGGAAGTTACGGCCTATAACGAAATATACGTGCAGGTTGATAGCTTTATAGATGGCACTTTCAAAATTACACAACCAAGTATTAAGGCCCGCGTATTAACCAGCGATGCTAACCACATTAAAGCATTTGACGGCACACTAACTGACACTGCCGAAACAGTTATTACCATGAAGAAGATTTGATACAACCCCTAAATTCCCCTAAAGGGGATAAAAATACAAACAGCCAAAGAAGATTCTTCGGCTGTTTGTATTTTTGTATTGGCTGCTAAAGTCCCTCTTATTCGGATTTAGGGGTGATGTTACTTCTTCTCGTACTGCTGCACTTCTTCGTGAATAAACTCCAAAGCAACTCCTGCTGTTTGAAACATGGCTTCGCTTTCTGTTCCGGCTTGATATTTACGCTCGCAAATAACGCGCTTAATACCGCAGTTGATAATGAGCATAGCGCAAACACGGCAGGGAGTCATACGGCAATACAGAGTAGCCCCATCTAAAGAAACGCCATTCTTTGCAGCCTGGCAAATAGCATTCTGTTCCGCATGCACAGTACGCACGCAATGTTCCGTTATGCTTCCGTCTTCATGTA
>CAMBIM010000193.1 GCA_945867505.1 Chitinophaga pinensis | reverse complement strand
GAGTTTAACTTCAGCGATACCACGGTTAATATTCCTTTAAGCGATAACAAAACCTTCCCGCTTCAAATGCGCACCGACCGTATTATTAAAACGCCTGCCCTGCGCTGGTGGTTAAGTGAGGTGCAAACCGATGCCGAAAATAAATGGGTATGGGGTTATTTTAATATGCTGGTTAGTGTAAGAGATGGGTATACCGCCCGACTGGAAAGTGTTACTGTAAAATAGCCCATAAAGGGGGTTAATCCTTTATGGGCTACCGAACTGCTACCAGCATACTATACTCACCGCTTCGCTTAGCGGGCTTACTCCACTGGCGTTTACCAGATAAAAATAAAAGTAGTAAGTAACCCCGTGCTTAAGCCCGCTAAAGCGCTTTACCCGCTGCGAGGTAAAATCCCATTGCAGACCAACCATGCCCGGTTCCGGTTCGGCCATATTCGGTTTTGGGGGCATGTTTGATTTATCTACCACCAACCGCCCTTGTTCGTTAATTACCAGCCAGCCGGGCAATGGTGCGCCCTCCGTCATTACACAGCCATAATACTTAGCGGTTTTTTGCCCTATGCATTTGGCAATTAACTGCCCCATAGTGCCACGCTCCACCGTAACCTCCGGAAGCAGCGGTTTAGGCACCGGGGTATGCGTGTTATCGTGCGGTTTTAACCCGCATTCTTCTATATCCGCAGCGTCCATACTATCGTTGCGGTAAATCCACTTTTGAATAAACGTGCGAAGCACTTTCTCGTAAGCCGCCCGTGCCAGGTCTTTGGCTTTTTTCTGCGCACTGGTGCTGTTCTGTTTGTCTTTAGCAATAGCCCAGGCAGCCGCCCAAATGGTCTGCTTGTCGGTTACCTTGGTTATAGCCGTTAAGGGAATATCCCAGCCGGCAGCGTTCAGCACTACTGCCGCTACAATAATGGCCTGAAGGGTGTCGAAATCGGAATCAGTTGCGGGAATAGGATCTTGATTTGCCATTGTTTTTAAATTTTAATTTGAATAAATAATGAACTGCTGAGGGAGTCGAAACTTCTGCGGTGGGAGTTGCTGCTTCCGGGGGAGGAGTCGGAACTTTCCGGTAAGGAGTTAGCACTTTAGCCGGAGGAGCTAGAACTTTACGATGAGGAGTTGGAACTTCTACTGAAGGAGTTAGAACTTTCCGTGGAGGAGTTGGAACTTCTACTGAGGGTGTTAGAACCTTGCGGGGAGGAGTTGGAACTTCTGTTGAGGGAGTTAGAACATTGCGGGAAGGAGTTGGAACTTCTACTGAAGGAGTTAGAACCTTGCGGGGATGAGTTGGAAGTTCTGCTGAAGGAGTTGGAACTTTTCCGGAAGCTTTGGGAACTTTTACCGCTATGCTTTTGAAAATATGGCTGCTCATACCTTGCCTTTGATGATACAAATGTAAGGCGGCAGAGTGCCGGGCTGGCGTTAGAATTCTAAGGGAGAATTTTAAGTGAGAATTCTCACCGGTTAAAGGGTAGTGACGTTTAAATCAAGACGTTTGTTTTCGCGCAGCAGGCGGGGGCGCAGTTCCTGCAAACGCCTGCGCTCTTCTTTATCCAATATATCTATGCCGTTTACATAGCAGTAATGAGAAAAGCCATTCAACTCGCCCATAACAATTAGCTCGCAGATATTTTTAGTAATACCGAACAAGCCGTAGAGAGCCGATACTTTATTGCTGATGCAATGCACATTAATAAAAGTAACCTTGTAAATATCGGCATACGACAGACCCATAATAGAAAGGGCAATGATTTTAGCATCATCATCGGTAATGCGGGTACCGTCTATTTTTATGCCGAGGGTGTAAGGCATGGGTTATGGTTTTTGTGTTATAAATATATAGCCAAAAAAACTTATGCTGGTAGTATTTGGTATGAAAAACTTGAAATTTTACATTTCTGTGACAAATGCGGGAGAGTGGCAGATTTCCCTCTTTGTTTAAGATGGCTTTCACTTCGTCACCAGCACTAGCGTGCGCTCGAGCCGGTAGGGTATATACTTTCCCCAAACTTTTATTTACTTCACCCCGATATACCTAAGGACTGTAAGGCAATCTATCACCCAGCCACATTATTCCCTTCTGAAAGTTTGTAGGCGTATAATGATTAATCACATTTTTTTAATAATAATAACCCACTTCTTTTATGAAGCATCTCACCCTTTTAGCTATGGCTTTAATTATGCTTGTTAATGTGCAAGCACAAGCTCCTCAAAAAATAAATTATCAGGCAATTGTGCGTGATGCAGCAGGACAGCCGTTGCCTGGCGGAGCAAACATTACTGTGCGTTTTATAATTCACGATATAAGCCCTACCGGTGCGGTGGTATTTACCGAAACCAACACAGCTACTACAAACCAGTTTGGTTTAATTACTCAATATATTGGAGGAACCAGTCCGTTAAGCGCGGTTAACTGGGCAAGCGGAGCCAAATACCTTCAGGTAGAAATTGATGTTACCGGAGGTGTAAACTTTATTGATATGGGTACCTCGCAATTGCTAAGTGTTCCTTACGCTTTATATGCGGCTAACGGAGGTGGCGGAGCCACCGGTGCTCTAGGTAATACAGGAGCTACCGGCCCGCAAGGAGCAACGGGTGCCACAGGCGATACAGGCGCACAAGGTGATGCAGGGGTAACCGGAGCCACAGGCGTTGGATTAGTTGGTGCAACCGGTGCTACTGGAGACAAAGGAGATACAGGCGCACAAGGTGATGCAGGGGTAACCGGATCCACAGGCGTTGGATTAGTTGGTGTAACCGGTGCTACTGGAGACAAAGGCGATACAGGCGCACAAGGTGATGCAGGGGTAACCGGAGCTACAGGCGTTGGATTAGTTGGTGCAACCGGTGCTACTGGAGACAAAGGCGTTACCGGTGCGCAAGGTAATGCAGGAGCTACCGGAGCCACAGGCGCTGGATTGGTTGGTGCAACAGGAGCTACCGGTAATACCGGTGCCACCGGTGCTACAGGCCCAGCCGCACCCACAGCCACTGTTCAGGTTTTAGATAAACTACAATTATGTGCGTCAATACCCACAGCCACGGTCGGGCAAATGGCAATTTATGCTAGCGATAATAAATTAGTGGTATTTAACGGCACTAATTGGTTTCAAACGAATGGCAATCAATGGATGCCTTATGCCTATGGCGATGTTGAGTTTGGTGGTTATGTTTGTTACCTAAACAATTCAGGTTGCCATGGCCTGGTAGCCGCAACAAGCGATCAGAGCACAGGAACTCAATGGGATAATGGAACAAACATTAATGTGGGTACAGGCGCAGGGGTAGGTACAGGTGCTGCCAACACGGCAAGTATTGTGGCTGCCCAGGGTCCCGGCTCTTATGCAGCCAGCATTTGCGATAATTTATCGAGCGGTGGATTTACGGATTGGTATCTGCCCTCGATTCTGGAATTGCTTCCGATGTATACCAACCTTAGGGCAAATGGATTTGGTGGATTTGTAGCGGCAGATTACTGGTCTTCTACAGAGTATCCCGGTAATGAACTGACCAATGCATGGTTCGGAAATTTCAACACAGGTGGATTGCCACCCGGTGTTAAATCAGCCACTAAAAGAGTTCGTGCAGTAAGAAATTTTTAGGGTTATTGTGGGTATCGGCTTAGCCGGTATCAACAATAAACAAAAAGCCACCCGCAATTGCGGGTGGCTTTTTGTTTACGTAAACGAATCGTTGCGCTTATTTAATCGGTGCAATACCACTTCACTTCCTGGGCAACCAGTTCACTTCTTCTGCGCCTAAGTCCTTTGCCATTTTGCGCGAGAGCGTAAACAGATAATCGGAAAGACGGTTAAGATATTTAATGGCAATCAATTCATTGGCATTGGAGGAAGCCTCATGAGGATAAGAATGATGAAGCGCCACACTCAAACGTTCTGCCCTGCGGCAAACGGTGCGTGCCAAATGGCAATATGAAACATGCACATGACCACCCGGCAAAACAAAATTGCGAAGGGGTTCTAAAACTTCATCCATCTTGTCAATTTCTCTTTCCAGCAACTCAATATCGCTTTCGTGCAGGTCGGGTGTTTTAAGTTTTGCATTATTGGGGTCGGCAGCAAGAGTTGCCCCCAGCGTAAACAACCGGTCCTGAATTTCTTTCAATACATCTTTAGTAGCCTCAGTTGTCTGCACATCACGCAGCAAACCAATCCAGCTATTCAACTCATCCACTGTGCCATAAGCATCAATACGCAACTCGCTCTTCAACACTCTTCTTCCACCAAAGAGGGAAGTTTCGCCTATATCTCCTGTCTTAGTATAAATTTTCATAGGTCAATAACACTTATCTCGTCTCAAAGTTCAACAAATCTGCACTTGCCTTTACGGGTATGTTGGCAATGTCCGTTTCAATTAAACCATCGCGCAAACGTATAATTCTTCGGGCGTGCTTGGCAATATCTTCTTCGTGCGTTACAATAATTACGGTGTTTCCCTGCGCACTTATCTCTTCCATAATTGCCATAATTTCGTACGAAGTCTTTGTATCGAGATTACCGGTTGGCTCATCGGCAAGAATGATAGATGGATTGTTTACCAAAGCTCGCGCAATAGCCACACGCTGACGTTGCCCGCCCGAAAGTTCATTCGGCTTGTGGGTCATTCTATCTTTCAATCCAACCATTTCCATTACCTGCTCTGCGCGGGCAGTGCGATCTTTGCTGCTCATGCCTGCATAAACCATGGGCAAGGCTACGTTCTCTAAAGAAGTTAAGCGCGGAAGCAAATTGAATGTTTGAAAGATGAACCCAATTTCCTTGTTCCGCACACGCGCCAATTCATCATCAGTCATCTTGGCCACTTCAATGTTGTTCAAACTATAAGTACCTGAAGTTGGCGAATCCAAACAACCCAGAATATTCATAAGCGTAGATTTACCGGAACCCGAAGGGCCCATCAATGCTACGTATTCGCCTTTATCGATAGAAAGCGAAACATCTTTTAAAGCCGCAATCAATTGCGAACCCATGATGTATTCTTTCTTAATGTTTTTTATTTCTATGATTTTGCTCGCCACTGGTTTTGCATTTTGTATTTTTTGCCTATTTCCTACTTCTTTATCACCTTCGGAACTTTAAAATAATCGCTGTCGCGCTGCGGTGCATTTTGCAGGGCTTCTTCTTTTGTCACCATATCGTTCACCACATCCTTACGCAAAACATTTTTCTCGTCCGTCATATATATCAGCGGCTCCACTCCATCTACATTCACTTCTTCCAGTTTCTGTACCAGATTAAGAATCTTCTGCAAATCTTTCTTAATGCTTTCCTTGGCTTGCTCATCAAATTCCAGCTTCGAAAGTTCAGCAAGGCGGTCTACCAATTCATTATCTATGTTCATGGCTTTAATTATTTTGGCGCGCTAAAGTAACAGAATCATTTTTTCATGTCGAAACAGATTATAACAGTAAGCG
>CAMBIM010000192.1 GCA_945867505.1 Chitinophaga pinensis | reverse complement strand
TGGTCGCTGGTTAACTGACCGGGGGCATCAGGCACCAAAGTGCATTGCGCAGGTTTTACTTCCAGCACCATCTTTATAAAATCGGGCGATGGATAACCCTCAATATTAAACTCGGTAGTAACTACTTCTTTTAAAGCATATACATCCTTGCGGGTAATGTGTCTTTCGTCCTGTCTTGGATGAACCGTAATCCCCTGCGCGCCATAACGCTCACAGTCTTTGGCAAACTGCACTACATCGGGAATATTAGCTCCGCGCGAATTGCGGAGCAAAGCAATTTTGTTGATGTTAACGGATAAACGTGTGGTTGTTTGCATTTTGTATTGAAGTCCCCTTTAGGGGATTTAGGGGTATAAAAAAACCCACACAGAGTACATGACGTTAAGTTACCTCAAGTCAAGTTTTGGGCTTAGTAACATCGCTGTAATTTGCTGTTAACTTGTTTTTTGGACGAAGACCATTATTGCTAATGATTGCAACCCGCCATTGACGTTACAACTTAAGCCCGGCTTATTATAAATACTAACTAACGCATCGGTCTGTGTGGGAGTATCTTAAGAATAAAGAATATTGAATTCTGAATTCGGAAGTATCAAAGAACTGGAAGTGAAATTAAAAACTGAAACCATAACAAACAACTACTGCCTAAAGTTTATTTCTACACACTTCAATTTTTTACTTGCTGCAAATTGCCTAATGCCAAGCATTGCAAAGCGAAAGGTTAGTCATCATCCCGCAAAATATTTTCTTTGTGCCATGCAAAAACGTTTTCTCTTTTCGGTGGTGGTGGCCTTGCTTATTTCGCTACTGTCTTTTTTCTCTTCCTGCAAACAGTGCAACCAATCGGTAGAAGTTGCCAAAACAGATACGGTAACCATTCCTAAATTGGCGGAGTTGAACGAAGAGATAAAGAAAGATTCGCTCAATGCCTTTCTTTACTACAAGCGCGCCCAGCTTTACGAGGCCAACAACGATTTCAAAAGTGCCGCTACCGATATGTATATTGCTTTAATGCTCGATTCGCTTCGCCCGGAGTTTTATATGTATGGAGCAGAGTTGTTCAAACGCTCTGCCGACCCGCAGCGCGGCTTGGCTTTAATGCAAAAGGCTATTGCAACCGATTCAACCAATACTGCCTTTTATGTAAAAGCGGCAGAACTGGTGTATATAGATACTACCGTAAAAGATAACTACCGCATTGCGCTCGATTACCTGAACGCTGCCATTGAAAAAGACCCGCAGAATGCTGACATCTATTTCTATAAAGGAACAATCTTTAAAGAAGTAGGCGATACCACCAAAGCACTCTCTGCTTTTCAAACAGCAACCGAATTGAACCCGAAGTATTACGATGCTTATGTGCAGATTGGATTGTTGCTGAAGAACAGAAAAGATAAGAACGCAGAAAAGTATTTTGATAATGCCATTAAAGTAAGCGACAAACCCGAAGATGCTTTGTATGCAAAAGCCAACTTACTGAAAGAAGAAGGCGTGCGTTTGTATGATGCCAATCAGGATGCCAAGTCGATGGATAAATTGAATAAGGCGGTGGAGTCTTTCAAGAAAGTGATTGAGGTGAACTATAAAAACGTAGAGGCCTACATGGGGGTGGGCTTCTGTTACTACCAAATGGATTCGGTGCAGGAGGCGTATAAGTATTACGAAATGGCAACCAAGGTGGAACCTACCTATGCCGGTGCGTATTTCAGCAAAGGCTTATGTGCCGAAGACTTAGGCAGAAAGAAAGATGCTATGGCTCTTTACCAAACCTGTCTGAACGTCGACCCTTCGTTTAAAAGCGCAGAAGACCATTTAAAGAAGTTGCAGGCTATTCAATAGTAAATGCAAACTGTCCTTCGCATATCCCGGTAAAGCCTTGAAACTTTAACTTTTCTATAAAAACAATATCACCGGCTTTAAGTTTCGGAGTGATTTCCTTCAACTTATCAAGAGTGGTTATGTTTCCTTTCCATATTTGCCCGTTCGAACTTACTACCCAATCGAAGGTTGAGGGCTTAAACTTTTTCTCAAGCCGAGGGTCTTGCACTTCCAGGGTTGAAAGTTGCGCTAATTCATCTTTTGTAATTAAAGATTTGTTGCTTTTAGATATGCCATTTATGGAAATAGCACAAGCCGGTGAAGTTTGTGCTGATGACAAAAGCGAAACCACAATAAAGCAGAGCAGTAAATAAGATTTCATAGCAAAAATGTTTCTTACTAAACGAAAATAGCTTCTTAAAATTATATTCGCTCCTCAAAAATTAATCAGTAAACAAATGATAAAAATTACTCTCCCCGATGGAAGTGTTCGTGAATACAACGAAGGAACAAGTGCTTATGATGTAGCCGCAAGTATCAGCCAGGGTTTGGCTAAGGCGGTGGTAGCTGCCGAAGTAAATGGCGAAGTATGGGATTTAACGCGTCCAATCAGCAGCGATGCCTCCCTTAAATTGTTGAAGTTTGAAGACGAAGGCGGCAAGAAAACTTTCTGGCATTCTTCTGCCCACTTAATGGCAGAAGCCGTTGAAACACTTTTCCCCGGTGTGAAGTTTTGGGTAGGTCCACCGTTAGATAACGGTTATTACTATGACATTGACATGGGCGGACAAACCCTTAGCGAAGCCGATTTAGAGCGCATTGAAAAGCTGATGTTGGATTTGGCTAAGCAGGACAATAAGTTTGAGCGCAGCGAAAAGCCTAAGGCAGAAGCGGTGCAATACTTTACCGAGAAAGGTGATGAATACAAACTCGATTTGCTTTCAGGTTTAGCTGATGGAGAAATTACTTTCTACAAACAAGGAAACTTTACAGACTTATGTCGGGGGCCGCATATTCCATCTACCGGTTATATCAAGGCTATCAAGTTATTGAACATTGCCGGTGCTTACTGGAAAGGCGATTCGAACAACAAACAACTCACACGTATTTACGGCATCACTTTTCCTAAGCAGGCGCAGTTAGATGCTCACCTGGCTATGTTGGAAGAAGCCAAGAAACGCGACCACCGCTTGATTGGAAAAGAGTTAGAGATTTTTGCTTTTGATGATGAAGTGGGTCCCGGTCTTCCTTTATGGTTGCCAAAGGGCGCGGCTTTAATTGAGAAGCTGGAAGCATTGGCTAAGAAGAACGAAAACGAACAAGGCTATGTGCGCGTAAAATCTCCGCACATTGCTAAAGAGGCTTTGTATCTGCGCAGCGGTCATCTGCCTTACTATGCCGATAGTATGTTCCCGCCAATGGAATTGGACGGAACTAAGTATTACCTGAAGGCGATGAACTGTCCGCACCACCACAAAATATTCAGTGCCACACCTAAGAGCTACCGCGATATGCCTTTGCGTTTTGCCGAGTATGGCACTTGCTACCGTTACGAGCAAAGCGGTGAGTTGATGGGACTAATGCGTGTGCGCAGTATGCAGATGAACGATGCGCACATCTATTGCACTAAAGACCAGTTTGAAGAAGAGTTCATGAAGGTGAACGAGCTTTACGTAAAGTATTTCAAGATTTTTGGTATTGATAAATACCAGATGCGCTTTAGTAAACACGCACCTGAAAAGCTGGGACAAAAGTATATTGACAATGCCCCGCTTTGGAACGAAACCGAAGACATGGTGCGCAGAGTATTGGTTAAATCGGGCTTGCCGTTTATTGAAGTGGCTGATGAAGCCGCTTTCTACGGGCCGAAGATTGATATACAGATTTGGAGCGCCATTGGTAAGGAGTTTACCATTGCCACCAACCAGGTTGACTTTGCACAGGCAGAGCGTTTCGATTTGAGTTTTGTAAATGAGAACAACGAAAGAGAACGCCCTATCATTATTCACCGCGCACCGCTGAGCACACACGAGCGCATGATTGGTTTCTTGCTGGAGCATTATGCCGGTAAGTTCCCGGTGTGGTTGGCTCCTGAACAAGTGGCTGTTCTTCCTATCAGCGATAAGTATCTGGATTACGCTAAACAGGTTCGTGCCGAATTAAAGAAGCACAACATTGAAGTAACCATTGACGAACGTGCCGAGAAGATTGGCAAGAAGATTCGCGATACTGAATTGCGCAGAGTGCCATACATGCTGGTAGTGGGAGAGAAGGAAGCGGCAGACAATGCCGTAGCCGTTCGTAAGCAAGGGCATGGCGACCAAGGTGTAAAATCATTGACTGATTTTGTGGCGCAGATTAATGAGGAGATAGCAGAGTATAAGTAGATAATTGTTGTTGGTAAAAAGAACAGCAACAGTGGCTAATACTAACAGGAACTAAAACTGAAGAATGAAAACAGGTCTATTTGTTTTGCTTTTAATCGCTTCATCCAACTTAGTTGCTCAGGCGATAAGCTTTGAAGATTGTTCTGTAAGCCCCATGTTTATGACTTGGGACACACCAGCCTCTTTTGCTTCGGGAGATTTGAAAGAGTATTTCAATGAGGTTCTGCCCATAGATTACTTTAAGAGCGTTTCAAAAAAAATTACTATTCAAATTCTTGTTGACAAACAGGGCAAAGCATGCTGCAAGTCGATATTCAATTGTGAAACTCTTAGCCCTGATTATTTGAAAGAAGCAATTTATCGCATGCCTAGTTGGACCCCTGCCGTTTTTAGAGGTAATAATGTAAACGTATCGACCATCGTGAAGCTGGAAATAGAAAACGGGCTGTTAATCAAAGCAACAAACCTTAGTGAATCGAGTAAGGCAAGTGACATTACACCTAAGGGAAAGGTTGCTGCATTTGATATTGAAGAGGCCTTAAACAATATTGCAACGCTTACAGAGTTACACCTGTATAATAAAGGAATAAATACTCTTGACTCCAGAGTTGTGAAACTTGAAAATCTTAAAACGTTAAATCTTGGAAAAAATAATTTTGAGATTATACCGGAAGAGGTTTTCAAATTAAAGAACTTAACCTTTTTACAGATATACGACAATCGTTTGCGAACTATACCAACCAGTGTAACTAATCTAATCCACTTACAAATGCTCCTCTTAAGTAACAACTATATTGAAACCTTTCCTGAAGAACTCAGCCTTATGAGGCAATTAAGGATAATAGATATAACAGGTAATCCATTAAAGAAAGGCGAAATAGAAAAAATGAAGGCACTACTTCCAAATTGTCAGATAATATCGAAGCACTAAGATTTTCCTTGTGTACCGACAGGTTCTCCGCCTCGGGAACTTGTTGAGATATAAATTCACTTTCCTATGCCTTTTGGATAGCATTATATGTTCAAAAGGGCAAAAAATCGATATTTTGCTTCATTAAACCGGCTTTAAAGCATCCTGAGTCACCTTTTTGCATTCCTTGGTCTCCTTTTTCGAAAAGGTGGTCTCCTTTTCAAATTCCTTGGCAACCTTTTACAAAAAGGAGGTCTTCTTTTTCAATTCCTTGGTCTGCTTTTACGAAAAGGTGGTCTCCTTTTGCTATTGGTTGGTTACCTTTTGCAATAAGGAGGTC
>CAMBIM010000191.1 GCA_945867505.1 Chitinophaga pinensis | reverse complement strand
ATTCTGCACATCACCGGTGGCGCCTACCACATAGTTTTTAGGCAGCGTAATGCTTACGTCAAACGAACCATACTCGCTGTAAAACTCGCCCTGGTCTAAATACGGAATAGGGTGCCAGCCGTATTTATCGAACACTGCGGGCTTGGGATACCATTGGCTGATTTGATAGCTCTGCCCCACATGCCCGAGGCGCGAAAACGTGTAAGGAAGCTTGACGTGAAACGGTGTAGAGATGCGCACCGTCTCCCCGCTCTTCAGCGGCTGATTCAAAATTACTTTGCAAATTTCATCGGTAGCGGCATCGTATTCTGTTTTACAAACTTCAGCATTGGCTTTAAAATTCAGTTTATCTATAAATCCTTTTTGCCACGGCTTGCTGTAATAAAAATCTGTTTTGCCATTCTCTAAAAGTTGTTTGGCAAAGGGCGTTGACTGGTCTTTATACGCATTAGGCCACAGGTGAAAGAAAATATAGTCGAGCGTTTGGGGCGAGTTGTTTTTATACTCAATGGTTATAAAGCCATCCAGTTCGTGCAGCGTATCGTTGAGCGTTACTTCAATTTTATAATCGGCTTGCTGCTGCCAATAAGTGATGGTTTGCGATTGGGCGATTAGTGAACAGCAGATGCTGAAAAGCGTAACGATTTTTTTCATAGTGTATGACCTGCCTTAGCCAAGGCTATGGTAGGTGAAACGAAAATAGAAGAATGCCTGTAGAACAGAAACCGGCAACACCTGCACACCACACTAGATACACATTACCGCCAGTTCTTCGCTTACCTGCAAAGCCGAAATAGAACTTTGCCCAACTAACTACCAAAGTGCTTTTAGCTGACTAGTGCGTTTGCGCGGTTTTTTTAATGGCCGCAATATCTTTTCAATTCTCTCTATGCGGGCTTTTATATCGAGCAGTAAATGAGTTGACGGCTCCTCCACCGGTGTTACCTTATTCAGTTCCGATTTAAACAACACCTCTACTTTATGGTCTTCGGTAGTCAGCAGCACAATATCTTCATGGGTAGTAAATACCCGCGGGTCTACTTTTAAAGCTTCTGCCAGTTGGTGGGCTCGCTCCACCGTCATGGCGGTTTGGTCGCGTTCTAATTTACCATAAGCCGTTTGGCAGGTGTTAAGTTTTTCGGCCATCTGGGTTTGAGTAAAGCCGTAAGCCTTTCGTATCATTCGCAGTTTATGTTCCGGTTTCATACGCAATAAGGGGTATATGATAGTGAGAATAAAATAGCACTAAAAGTCGCAAAATAGCACCGCCCGTTAACTCATGTTTGCACCCGAAAAATAATTAAACACTTTAAAAAAAACAAACATGGCAAACATTACAGAAAACATCGTTAACACTACCATCACCCCGGCTGATGAAACAACCATTGGTACCAACACGGCTGCGCTGATGACCTTACTACAACCTTACCTTGCAACGCTTACTGACGAGCAGCGGGCTTCGCTTTTCAGCCTGAAAGAAGAAAATTTGGTTTTTGCTTACTTAGCCTTGCAACAGGCGCAAAGCCTAGGCAATTTACTTCCACCGGCATTAAGCAGTTTGGTGGCTAACTTGGGTAATGATTTAGAACTTCATAACCAGTTAACAGATTTAGAAAACACTTTTATTAAGCAAGTAGAACAAAAAGTGGCAGACACTAAGCGCAGAGCAGGGCACGAAGCATACGTAGGCGGCTTGGCTGTTTACAAAATAATTGAAGCGCTTTCGGCTGTGGGGGTAGATGGTGCAAAAGCGGCTTACGATATTTTGAAAGAGCGTTTTGCTAACCAAGGAGGTTCAGGTGCTACACAGCCAAACCCTTAAACCGGTATTGTGTTTATTAAAAACAGGCAGCCGTAGCGGTTGCCTGTTTTTGTTCACCTTAAGGCGAACTATGTTGCCTTATAGGTAAATACTGTTGAGCAAAAACAAAACAGATTTTACTTTAGAATAAACAGTATTGAGTTAAAGGAGAGCTTACTTTACCTATTACTCAACAGAGTTACCTCTTAACTCAACTTTTATTCGTTTAAGGGCTACACAGTTTACTTATAACTCAACTGTATTCATCTTTAACACAACAAAAGCATATGATAACCATACCAACTGCGCCAAACGTTGGCGAAATGCTTAAAAACTACATAAAAACGAACCGAAAATACAAAAGCGGAATAGCCAATTGGCTGGGTGTAGGGAGAAGTGCTGTAAATAAATATGTAGGCAAAGCCGATATGAATATAAGCACACTTTGGCGGTTAAGCCATGTGTTGCAATACAATTTTTTTGCCGATGTAGGCGCGCAACTACCGCCAGAATTTACAGCCGTAACCGAAAACCCTTTGCAGGCCCGCCTAACCGAACTTGAAAAACAAAAAGCCGATTTAGAGCTACAACTTAAAACTTTAAAAGAGGCTATTGAGTTGATGGGGAGGAAGTAGAGCGGTAAATTGGCTAAGCTCTCCCGCTGTGCCGCAACAGGTTCTCCGGCTTTGCGTCCCGATAGCTATCGGGATGTTGACTTTACGCGCGACAGGTTCCCGATGCGGAGAACCTGCCGGGACTAAATGTTATTCGGCTTTGGTTTTTACACCGGCATCTTCATCGGTAGCGGTATATTTTAAGCGCCAGCCACCGGCCGTATTTTGTTTATCGGTGACAAACCATACCAGCACCTGGTTAAAAGGCGAAACAATAACCGGTGGGTGCTTTTGCCCGCTGAATTTTGCCAATATGTTTTCCTGCAAAGTGCCGGTGCCGGTAAACACCCACACAAAATCCATATTAGGTTGTGTATCCATTTGTGTAAAGTCCAGCTTTACACGTTTGCCTTTAGGCACGGTAATTTGCCACTTGCAGTCACAATCGTTACTGTAGTTGGCGGTGCCGCTGCCATCAGTAATTTCACCGCTATCTGCAGTTAAGGCCTGTGTTCCGCTGCAATACAAAGTGGCAGAATCGAGCGCTATACCGGTATAGCTTAATACCACAGACTTATCTGGTAAATTTCCCTGCCATTCCATATCCACCTGCCCGCCTTTTACCACAGCCTGTAATGGAAAAGCATTTACTGCGTAGGTTTGCGAGGAATTAAATACCAGTTTGTTTTTAAGTTTAGGGTAACTGCCGCGCAGCGCAAATTCTATTTGCTTAAAGCCGCCTGCCAGGTTAAGTTGCCAGTTGTTTTTGCCGCTTGTTTTATCTATATAAATATCGCCAACGGTTCTTTGCGGATTAAAAAATCGGCCTCTGCCGGTTTCAGCTTGTATATAGACATAAGCCGCTGTTACATCGGGCAAACCGGCTCCTAATTTACCGGCATATTTACGGTTTAGGCTATCTACCGGTGTTGCAGTATTTTTTAAAGCCGACATAAGGTTAAAAGGCGAAAGCTGAGGTTTGGCTATTTTTAAAACACCGGCACAACCCGATACCAAAGCAGTAGCCGAAGAGGTGCCCTGTGCAAAGGTATAACTGTTATCGGCCAGCGGGTGCGGTGCCCGCACCATGTCGCCAAAGGCCACCAGGTCTATTTTGCGGTTATAGTTAGATGATTTAATTTTTACCAAATTAGAATCAACAGCACCAATGGCATAAACCGAACTGATCGATGCCGGAGGGTCAACCTGCTGTGCATAAAAATTACCTGCCGAGCCAATAATGGTTACTCCTTTTTGTTGCGCGCGGGTAAAAACAGATTGATGTTTTTCACGGTCAAACTGCCCACCGCTCCAGGCGCAGCAAATAATATCGGCCCCGTTATTAAGGGCGTAATCAATACCTTCATAGCCGTTTTCAATGTAGCTCCTGGTGCTTTTATCAGCCATTACCTTTACTGGCAACAGGCGCACATAATCGGCTGTCTTATTGCCGTAAGCTTTTTCAATTACTTTAATAATAATACCGGCTATACCCGTGCCATGATACAGGTCTGCTTCTTTACCTTCGGGCACGGTTAGGTTATTATCGTTGTCCGACATATCCCAACCACTTACATCATCTATATATCCATTCCTGTCATCGTCAATATTGTTGTTGGGAATTTCTTCAGGGTTGCTATAGATGTATGCCGCTAACGCTTTATGCGAAAGCCGGAAACCGTCATCAATTACCGCAATAACAATTTTACGACCCGGTTTAATATTGCTGATAGCGGGTATATGCAACAGTTGGTAGGCATGGTTGCCGGCAAGGGTATCGTTAGTATAATCCGGGGCTGCTTTATTAAGCAACTGTGCCATCGCATAATTGTTGGTAGCAGTTAAAATTACGATGGCACAGTAATTAAAAAAAGTGGTCATTAGTTAAGGCGCATTAAATATAATCGTATGGTTATGTGCCGGTAAATTGCTGATGGTTAAAGTGGTATTTTCTGTACCTCCTGTTTCTCCTATACTATAATTGCTTAAGCCCGGACCCTGAAACTGATGAATAGGCACTCTACCTCTTAAATCGGGTAAAGCAAAAGTACTTACACCATTACCACCATAATTAGTACCAAGAAGCGCAAAAACTGCTGTGGTCTGAGCTATGGAAACTAATTGCCCGTTGCAATATCGCCAACCAAGTGGTTCAAAATCGAATCCAAACATTTCAATCTCACCCAAAAAAGGACTATCTCCGTTCCGCGAAGGGAAAATACCTTGAAGAGCTATACAGAAGTTTACTGTCAGATAGGGCTGCTTATTATTAAATGGCACAGAGCTACCTGTAATACCTGTTACCAAGCTTTTGGCCACCCAGTTGGTTCCGTCATACACAATCATATCACCGGCATTTACACCTGCAGGAACCCCTGCCCCTGTTGCACCAGTAGCCCCGGTATCGCCTTGTGCACCTGTTGCGCCAGTATTTCCTGTTGCTCCGTCTAATCCGTTTTGTCCATCAGCTCCTGTTGCTCCTGTTGTGCCGTTAGTTCCATCAGTGCCGTTAGCGCCTGTAGCTCCATTGCTTCCTGCATTGCCTTGTGCACCTGTTGCGCCATCTGCTCCTGTTGCTCCATTTGTGCCGTCAGTTCCATCAGTGCCGTTAGCTCCTGTTGCACCAGTATTTCCTGTAGCACCTACTAATCCGTTTTGTCCATCAGCTCCGGTTGCACCATTTGTGCCGTCAGTGCCGTTAGCGCCTGTAGCACCATTGCTTCCTGCATTGCCTTGTGCACCTGTTGCGCCATCTACTCCTGTTGGACCCGTTGCCCCACCTCCACTATTAGCTGCATATAATGCGTAAGGAACGCTAATGAGTTGAGAAGTTCCCATGTCGGTAAAGTTGCTGCCTCCATTAGCATCAATTTCTACCTGCAAATATTTAGGACCGCTACCCCAGTTTACACCCGTTAGTGGTGATGAGCCACCAATTACCTGTGTAATTAAACCAAACTGATTGGTTACCGCGGTATTGGTTTCCTGAAATACCACTGCTCCTGATGGACTTCCATCGTGAATCCGGAAACGAACAGTTACGTTGGTTCCACCGGGTAAAGAATTGCCCAAT
>CAMBIM010000190.1 GCA_945867505.1 Chitinophaga pinensis | reverse complement strand
GAAACGATGAAACCCTGCGAACCTGTTTCGTCATTTACATAGCCAAAATCATCGGCCATAGAGTTGAGCGGAGTGCCGGGGTTGGTTACGCTTGTCCATTCGTTATTTATAAAAACAGAAGAATAAATATCCAGCCCGCCCAAACCTACGCGGGTATCAGACGAAAAGTAGAGCGTGGTATCGTTAGCCATAAACGGAAACATTTCGCGCCCCGGGGTGTTTACTTTATAACCCAAATTAACCGGTGCCCCCCAGGTATTATCTGCTTTACTTCTTTTGTATATATCGGTTTCGCCCAGGCCACCGGGCATATCGCTTACAAAGTATATCGTACTGCCATCCTTAGAAAGGGAAGGATGTACTACATTATATTCCGTATTGTTGATGCTAAGCGACTGAATGTTTCCCCATTCTTTTTTTACAGAATCATAATCGGCATGATAAAGCCCCAGCTTGCGGTTGCCGTCTTTTGCTCTTTTAGTATTGGTACGGGTAAAGATGACTTCTCTGCCATCAGTCGAAAACGAAACGGGCCCTTCGTTAAACACTCCGTTTATCTTTCCTGTTATTTTAGAAACGGGTGAAGAATCAGCTTGCTGCTGATACAAATCGTAGTAGCCCTTGCCGGTCCAAAAATCTACCAAGGTAACGCTTGTTACCGTATCGCGGTTAGAAGCAAACACCATCGAATGCTGAAAATAATTAGGCGCAATTTCCGAGGCATCGGTATTCAAGTCCATATTAGTCAGCGCATACATCTTGAAATCCTGCAACAAAGTTTCTACATCGGCTGTAAAGTTTTCAAACAGCACAGCTCTTGCATCTAAAGGTGCTGCGGCTGCAAACCTTTTATAAGCTGCATCTGCGGCTTCATACTTACCGTTTCTGCGCAGCACCTGCGCGTAACTAAACAGGTTCAGGCTATCCGCTAAAGTGTCCTGCACTATTTCATTATAGATATCTTCTGCACGGGCATAGTCGCCCATTAATCCGTAAACCATAGCCAGTTTTTCTTTCACCGCTAAACCGCTGCTATCGGCATTAACCGCTTTTTCATATAGCTCTGCAGCTTCTGCAAAACGGAATTCGGCAGTTAGTTTATCCGCCCGCTTTACTTCACTACTTTGGGCAAAAGAAGAGGTAAGCGGTAAAAGGAATAAGAAGAGCAAGCCATACTTCTTCATAACAAAAAGGTAACACCTGGAATTTAACTTCTCGAAAGTTAGCAACTTTAAAGGAGATTTAGAGGCTACAGCTATTGGATGGGCTAATTGTTTTATACAAATCTAATCGAACCGTACTACTTTAAACTCAATTCTGCGGTTAACGGCATGTTCAGTTTCGGAGCAAGACACATAGTCAAAGCACGCATTACGTATTTTGGCTTCGCCAAAACCTATAGCTATCAGTTTGGTAATATCAGCACCTTTTGTCTCTAAATAATCTACACAGGCTTTAGCACGCAGTGCCGAAAGCATCATATTGAAACTGGATTTACCACGG
This sequence comes from Chitinophaga pinensis, assembly GCA_945867505.1. Lineage (GTDB taxonomy): Bacteria > Bacteroidota > Bacteroidia > Chitinophagales > LD1 > Bog-950. Next base: position 4,021 of record CAMBIM010000190.1, on the reverse strand, counting down.
CTATCGGTATGAGCACTTAGTTCCACCTGCACATCGGGGAATGCCTTCATCAGCTTTACCAGTTTATCTAACTCTTTAGCCGCAGCGGGCTTAATTTCATTACTGTTTAAATCGAAATAAACATTGGGCAGGTCGAAGATGGCTTCGTCTTTATAGTAATTCAGCTGCACACTCTGGTTGACCACACTTTGCGATGGGGTAAAGCCCATGGTAGAAATAGCCTTTACAAACTTATCGTAAACGCCAGGTGTGCCGTGCAAAGGCTTGGCTACTTTTAAATCGTATTCCTGGCCTTTATACAAATCGAACTTTACCTTACCGTTGCTATCACTTTTCTGTTGCACTACTTCGCCCGTCTTCTTATTAACTAAGAAAACCGTGGCACCTTCCAGCGCCCCCGCATCTTTCTGCGATACATCTACCACCAAATCAATTCCGCCTTTAGGCTGCATGTTTATTATTTGGTGCGTGTTGCTGCCGGTTCTTAAAACCAGTTTGTTTTCAAACCGCGCAAAGCCTTCTTTATCGGCTTGTATTTTATAATTCTCATTCGGCTTAAGCAGTATGCAGAAATCGCCTTTATCGTTGGTGCGTATCTTATGCTCCTCGCTGGTAGCAGCCGAAGTAATGGCAATGGTGGCATCGCCCAGGGTTTTACCGGTTTGTGCATCTACCACGGTGCCGCAAACCGGCACTGCAATACGGGTGAACTTGTAAATATCATCGCTGCCAATCCCACCGGTGCGGTCAGAAACCATAAAACCGTATTTGCCTGTTTCATCACTTACATAACCAAAGTCATCCGCACGGGTATTTATACCGGTACCCAGGTTTTGAACAGTGCCGCCCTTTGCTCCGGTCTTGGGTGCCATATAAATATCAAGCCCGCCCAAACCAACGCGGCTATCGCTGGCAAAATAAAGTGTGCCATCATCATCTGTAAACGGAAACACTTCCTGCCCCGGTGTATTTATTTCTTTACCCAGGTTAACCGGTTGTTCCCAGGTGCTTCCGTTTTTGCGGCTCATGTATATATCGGTTTCGCCCAGTCCACCGGGCATATCGCTGGCGAAGTAAAGTTTGGTTCCATCTTTAGAAACAGAAGGATGCACCAAATTGTAAGCGTTACTATTAAAAGGCAGCGACTGAATGTTCATCCACTTGTTTTTTGCCGCATTGTATTCTGCATGATATAAACCGAGTTTACGGTTGCCGTCTACATCCTTTTGTTTGTAATTGCTTCGGGTAAAAAACATCTCCTTCCCATCGCGGGTAAAGGTAGCGGGTCCATCGTTCAGGCGTTTGTTCACTTTGCCTTTCATTTTACCGGGCACTACAACTTCATTGGGTCCGGCACTGCGCTGTTCGTATAAATCGTAATAACCTCTGCCGCTCCAGGTATCTACTACCTTAACACCGGCAGCGGCTGCTCGGTTAGAAGCAAACACCAGTTTACCGGCATTATATACCGGACCAATTTCCGAAGCTGCCGTGTTTTCCGGCAGTGTAGAAAGTTCAAATATTTTAGCATCTACCGTTAGCGGCTGCACATCGTCAGCAAAGTTCATAAACTCTGCAGCGCGGGGGTCGGCAGGGAGTGCGGCTGCAAAGTTTTTATACACGGCATCGGCTTCGGCATACTTACCGTTATTGCGCAATAGCTGCGCATAGTAAAACTTATCTACAGGTTTCGATTGTGGGTTAGCGGTAAGAATCTGATAGATGGCTTCCGCACTGGTGTTATCGCCTAACATAATAAAGGCATTGCCCAGCTTTTGCCAGGCCACTACGTCATTGACATTTCTATCAGCCGCTTTTTTATACATGACAGCCGCTTTCTCGAACTTGAAAACACGTATGAGTTTGTCACCTTTTTCAACAAAATTATTTTGTGCAAATGCAGACCAATAGGTTACAGAGAGAAGAAATAACAAAGTAATACTTCGAACCATAAAATAGAGTTTTGAAATTGAAGAACCCAAAAGTAAAATGATACCAGTAACAAGTAAAAGAGATTTAGACAAGTGTGGAGAATCATCAACCGTCAACATTTTTTACTTTCGCCCGCATGAACAAAAGCCAGTTAGTCAGCACCATTCATAAAAAGCAATCGTTTCTCTGTGTAGGTTTAGATACCGATATCAACCTCATCCCCAAGCATCTTTTACAACACGCTGACCCTATCTTCGAATTCAACAAAGCCATTATTGATGCTACGCATGATTTGGCTATTGGCTACAAACCCAATCTTGCCTTTTACGAAAGCATGGGTTTAAAGGGTTGGGCAAGTTTAGAAAAGACGATGGATTACTTAGCACAGTATAAAGACTCCATCTTTACCATTGCCGATGCCAAGCGTGGCGATATTGGCAACACCAGTAAGATGTATGCCAAAACTTTCTTCGAGCATTTTAATTTCGATTCGGTAACCGTTGCGCCATATATGGGCGAAGATTCGGTTACGCCTTTCTTAGGTTATAAAGATAAGTTCGTTATTCTTCTTGGTCTTACCTCCAACAAAGGCAGTTCAGATTTTCAGTTCTTTGAAACCGGTGAAGGCAAACTTTACGAGCGCGTAATTAAGAAAGCGCAAGAGTGGGCAACACCGGAGCAATTGATGTTTGTTATCGGTGCTACACACCCTGAAGAGTTTAAACACATCCGCGCTTTAGCACCGGACTATTTCTTTCTGGTTCCCGGTGTGGGCGCACAAGGTGGCGATATGGAAAAGATTTGCGAGAACGGATTGAATAAAGAATGTGGCTTGATCATCAACTCTGCCCGCCAAATTATATATGCCAGCAATGACGAAGACTTTGCCGATGCGGCTAGAGCCAACGCCTTATCTGTGCAAATCCAGATGTCAAAATATTTAAACGCACTAACAGCCTAATGTTATTCTTATACATTTGGGATTCTTAAAAACAAAACAAACATGAAGAAACTCACCACCCTTTCGCTATTAACAATTGCTTGTGTTGCCTTTGTAAATGCACAAGATGCTTTTGAATTACAAAACCGCGTATACAAAGCGGCTTTAAAAAACTACGATGTGCAGGCAGCTACCATAGCCTTGTATAACATGCAAGCAATTAAGCCAGAACGCACAGATTTAAACGACTCGTTAGCCTTTCTTTATTTTAGTGGAGAACGCTATGCACAAGCCTATATTATTGGCGAAGAAATTTTGAAGACCAATCCAAAGAACAGCGGTATATTGGAAGTAGTTGCTGTTTCTAAACAAAACTTGGGTTTAATTAAAGAATCGTTAGCCGATTACGAAAAGCTTTATGCGGCAGAAAAATCGGTTTACTATTTATATCAAACAGCTACGCTTCAATATCAACTAAAGAGATATGGTGAGTGTATAGCTTCGCTTGACCAAATTTTAGCGAATGCCGATGCTGATAAACAACAAGTGACTATCCGATTGCAACAAGGCTCACAAGAAGTGCCGATGAAAGCAGCAGCTTATAACGTAAAAGGCATTTGCGCTTTAGAACTAAACCAAGAAGAAGCCGCTAAACAAAACTTTACTAAAGCTATTGAATTATTTCCTGATTTTGCGCTTGCTAAAGGCAATTTAGATATGCTGAATAAAAAGAAAGCAACGCCTGCATCACCGGCTGCTACTACTACCAAAGCACCAACAACTGCTCCTAAAAAATAAACCAATTCAACAACTACACAATAAAAAAAGCCGAGCCGCAATAATGCGGCTCGGCTTTTTTATTTAGGCTTATCTTCATTGTTATATTCCCGTTACCACCAACTCTGTTCTTCTGTTCTTGGCTTTGCCTTCGGCTGTAGTATTTGCGGCTACCGGTTTAGCGGAAGCATAACCTTTGTAAGTAATACGTGTAGCATCAATATCTTTCTTTACCAAATAAGTATAAACGCTTTTAGCGCGCGCTTCGGATAGTATTAAATTCTTCTCCTCGCTACCTGTATTATCGGTATGTCCGCCAATTTCAATTTTAAGCGATGGGTTCTTGCTCATCATCTTTACCACTACTTCTAA
>CAMBIM010000189.1 GCA_945867505.1 Chitinophaga pinensis | reverse complement strand
ATCATCGAATCCATATTCAGGTGCATTACTTCTAAGTGTCTATCCAACGGTTTCTCATCAAATTTTCCGAAGTAGCCAACGCCTGCATTGTTGATTAGCATGTTTACGTTCCAACCGTTTTGTTTTATCCAATCAAAAATTTTTGTGTGAATGGTGTGGTCTAGTAAATCTGCTGTGTGAACTTGAACGCTGATGTTCTTTTGTGAAAGTTCTTTTTGTAATTCTTCCAACAATGGTTTTGAACGGGCTACCAAAATCAAGTTCATGCCGCGCGCGGCACATTCGCAGGCAAAGGCTTTTCCTATTCCTTTGCTGGCTCCGGTTATCAGAGTGTAATTCATGGCGGGAAAGTAGCAAAAACAGAAAAAGCAACCCGTTTGAGTTGCTTTTGGTACCGCGTAGGGGAATCGAACCCCTATTACCTCCGTGAAAGGGAGGCGTACTAACCGTTATACGAACGCGGCATTTATTTGAAGAACAAACCCCGATGTTTTTTTCGGGAGCGCAAATCTAGAATTTTTTCGGAAGCGCCAAAGCTCTACACAAAATATTTCTAAAGAACTGTTCGTGATGCTCAAACTCAGTTGCAAAACATACTTGCTTGCATAACTTTACTTTATGACCAATACTTACAACCAACTGATTATAGGCTCTGATTTTGCCGGTTTGTGTGCTGCTATTAAACTTAAAGCACGAGGCACAACTTTGCAATTCTTGAACGCAACGATTTGCTGGGTGGAACTTGGTATGCTAACCATTACCCCGGTGCAGCTTATGATATAGAATCTCACTTGTATTCTTTCTCCTTTGAGCCAAACCCAAACTGGAGCAGGCAGTTTAGCCCGCAGCAGGAAATTTTAAAATACATAGAGTATTGCGCTACCAATTATGATTTAAATAAACATTTGCAATATAAAATACTACTGTTACTCAGGCAACTTTTGATGAAGTGAGCGGAGTATGGACTTTAACCGTTAAAGGGGGCAAGACTTTTACCTTTATAAACCGCACCAAAAAGTTTGAAGAAGAAAAGTATGAGATTGTATAAGTGTTACTGCTGCACTTTTCCCTTAAACTTTGCTTCGTAGTCTTCCCACTTAATAGTTTTATAGCTATTGCTGGCTACAAAGTTTAAAACGCTTTCGAAAGTCTTAGGATCTTGATAACCCGGAACTGGAAAAATTTCGTTCAGTTGTTCATCAAAATAAACGGTAGTTGGATAGCTTAACTGACCGCTCAAAATTTCAGCAGCCCATTCATTGTAGCCTCTGCTGCCTTGAGTAACATACTTATAATCTTTACCATTAAAATTGACCGTTTCTTGTATTTCAGCATCAAACTTTATGGCGTAAAAATTTTCATTTACATATTTTACCACTTCCGGGTTTGCAAACGTAGTTGCATCCATTCGCTTACACCAACCGCACCAACCGGTGTAAACATCCACTACAATTTTGCGTGGTTGTTTTTTCTGCGCTTCCTGTGCTTCTTTTATGGTCATCCATTTAATGCCGCCTTCTTCGACAGCTTTAGGTGTATGAATAAAAGATAGCGCAATAAGAGCGATGACAAAGGGAACTGCAAATAATAACTTCTTCATGGTTAAAACTTTTGTGTGAACTTAGGCAATTATTCTGCCAACTATTAGGTCTGAATTACGCCAACGCTGAACTGCTTGGTAATAGGGGCTTGATTAGCTGCTTCAATTCCCATTGAAATTACTTTACGGGTATCAAGCGGGTCGATGATACCATCTGTCCATAAGCGCGCTGCTGCATATTTCGGGTCGAGTGTTTTAACGTATCTATCCTTTATTTTATCAAGCAGTTTCTTCTCATCTTCTGGCAAAATTTCTTGGCCTTTTGCTTTTAAGGCAGCCACTTCAATTTGGAGCATCACTTTGGCAGCTTGATCGCCACCCATTACCGCAATGCGTGAAGTAGGCCATGCGTAAATCAAACGCGGGCCGTAGGCTTTGCCGCACATGGCATAATTTCCTGCGCCATAACTGTTTCCAATAACAATAGTGAATTTTGGAACCACAGAATTTGAAACTGCGTTTACCATTTTGGCTCCGTCTTTAATAATTCCACCGTGCTCACTTCTGCTGCCTACCATAAAACCAGTAACATCTTGAAGAAATACCAATGGAATTTTTTTCTGGTTGCAATTCATAATAAAGCGTGCGGCTTTATCAGCACTGTCGCTATAAATAACACCGCCAAATTGCATCTCACCTTTCTTGCTCTTTACCACTTTGCGTTGGTTGGCAACAATCCCCACAGCCCAGCCGTCAATACGAGCGTAACAAGTGATTATGCTTTTACCGTAATCTTCTTTGTATTCTTCAATTTCAGAATTATCAACCAAGCGCTTTATAATTTCATGCATGTCGTACTGGCTGGTAATGCTCTCGGGTATGATTCCGTAGATTTCTTTTTCATCTAAAGCAGGTTTTGCGGGAGTGGCTCTATCAAAGCCAGCATCAGCCGGTTTACCAAATTTATCAACTAGATTTCGAATGGTCTTTAAGCACTCTTCATCGTTCTTCATTTTATAATCAGTCACTCCCGAAATTTCGCAATGCGTTACTGCACCACCAAGCGTTTCGTTATCTACTTCTTCGCCAACTGCACTTTTCACTAAATAACTTCCCGCTAAAAATACAGAACCGGTTCCTTCAACTATCAAAGCTTCATCGCTCAAAATTGGAAGATAAGCACCACCGGCAACACAACTTCCCATAATCGCAGAAATTTGCGGAATGCCCATGGAACTCATAACCGAATTGTTGTAGAATATTCTTCCGAAGTTTTCTTTATCAGGAAAAATTTCATCCTGCATAGGAAGAAATGCACCTGCACTATCTACCAGATAAATTACCGGAATATGATTTTCCATGGCAATTTCCTGAGCGCGTAAATTTTTCTTTCCTGTGATAGGAAACCATGCACCGGCTTTTACGGTAGCATCGTTGGCTACTATCATACACAACCTGCCTTTCACGTAACCCATTACTACAACCACACCGCCCGAAGGGCAACCTCCTTGCTCTTCATACATTCCCCAACCTGCAAACTCTGCAATTTCAGTTACTGGCTTGCCTTTATCTAAAAGCAATTCAATTCTTTCACGAGCGGTTAATTTTCCTTTTGCTTTATGTTTTTCTATTGATTTTTTGCCCCCGCCTAACTTTATCTGGTCGGCTAACCTTTTTAGGTCGCTCATTACCAGTTTCATTGCGTCTTCATTCTTATTGAATTCTAAATTCGTATTTGCCATACATCGAAAATTTGAGGTGTGAAACTATTAGAAAAAGTGAATAGTGGGAAGCGAGTGGCACGTAGTGAATGCAAAATAAATCCTATCACTTTCAACTTTCAATAAGTCTGTTACATTTGCCGCTGGGGTGAGCCCTATACGATCAGCTCCTGTTCAATCCTCCAGGGCGGAAACGCAGCAAAGGCAGACGGTTGAAGCGGTGCGATATAGCCAGCTTGCCCTATTTTATTTATAATGCAGAACGCTCTGTTCTGCAACTCTCCACAAACTGTTTATTTCTCTTTGTTAAGTTTTGTTTCTCCGCATTCATATTCGCGCAGATATTTCTCAATACTAACTACTCAATACTATCCCTATGAAATTTTTTATCGACACCGCCAATCTCGAACACATTAAAGAAGCTGAAGCACTTGGTATTCTGGATGGCGTAACTACCAACCCATCTTTAATGGCTAAAGAAGGAATTAAAGGACAGAATAATATTCTGAAACATTATGTAGCCATTTGCGAAATGGTAACTGGACCGGTAAGTGCTGAGGTTATTTCTACCGACTTTGCCGGAATGGTGCGGGAAGGCGAAGCACTAGCTGCTTTGCATCCAAATATTGTAGTGAAAATTCCGATGATTAAAGAAGGTATAAAGGCAATAAAATATTTTACCGATAACGGAATTAAGACCAATTGCACTTTAGTTTTTAGTGCAGCTCAAGCAATACTTGCCGCTAAAGCAGGAGCCACCATGGTATCACCTTTTATTGGCAGAATTGACGATAGCAATTGGGATGGGATAGAATTGATAGAACAGATTGCGCATATCTATGCGGTGCATAATTTTGAAACTGAAATTCTTGCTGCTTCTATTCGTTCATCGCTACATATTGTAAAATGTGCCGAAGCCGGTGCGCATATTGCTACCTGTCCTCTATCATCTATACTTGGTTTATTCAAGCATCCTCTAACTGATATTGGTTTAGAGCAATTTTTAGCTGACTATAAAAAGGTGAACGGATAACTTCAATTCTCTTTTAAATAATTTATACTTGCCTCTATAAAAATTATGAGCAAGCCACGAATTATTGAGTTCTCAAAGATTGGCAACCCGGGATTAGGTTATATTTCTGTAGCTGAAAACGAAAATCTTCCGTTTAAAGTAAATCGGATTTACTGGACTTACTTTACCCCCGAGGATGTGGCACGTGGAGGACACGCTCATTATCAACTACAACAGATTTTATTGGCTGTAGCAGGAAAGATTATTATTAAAACAGAAATGCTAAACGGGGATAAAAGCGAGTTTATTCTTGACAAACCAAACATGGGTTTGTTTATACCCAAAATGTGCTGGCGGGAAATGCAGTATACCCACAACGCTGTGCAGGTATGTATTGCAAGCATTGCTTACGAAGAGAGGGATTATATTAGAGATTATCAAGAGTTTAAAAAACATTCATGAAGTTTAATAACTTAAATGTATTTGTTAGCCCCAAAGCCTACATCGGAAAGAATGTAAAGATTGGTGATAATACAAGTATATATGATCATGTAAGAATAGAGGATAATACAATCATTGCCAATAATTGTGTTATCGGAGAGCCTACCAATGATTATTATTTTAATCCCGATTACAAAAACCAGGAAACAGTAATTGGTCCAAATTCATTAATTCGAAGCCATTGCATTATTTACTCCGATTGCAAATTCGGTGATAGTTTTCAAGCCGGCCATAGGGTAACTATTCGTGAAAAAACAACATTTGGAAAAAGTTGCAGAGTAGGAACGTTATCGGATATACAAGGTCATTCATCTTTTGGCAATAATTGCTGGTTACATTCAAACGTTCATATTGGTCAAAAATCTACAATTGGTAATTTTGTTTTTATTTACCCTTATGTGGTTTTCACTAACGACCCCACGCCACCTTCTAACGTATGTATTGGACCAACGGTAGGTGATTACTCTCAAATTGCTGTGTTTTGTGTTCTGTTGCCGGGGGTTAAAATAGGCAAACATTGCCTGGTTGGCGCTGGCAGCATAGTCGGGAAAGATATTAGCGATTATCAATTGGTTTTAGGTAATCCTGCAAAAGTGGTTAAAGATGTTCGGGAGGTAAAGTCCAGGCAGACTGGAGAATCTCATTATCCATGGCCTCTTCGATTTGAAAGAGGTATGCCTTGGGAAGGAATTGGTTTCGAGAATTGGGAAAAGGAACAGTAGCTTATGAGTAATATTCCATTCTTAAATTTCTCA
>CAMBIM010000188.1 GCA_945867505.1 Chitinophaga pinensis | reverse complement strand
TGTAAAAGCCGGAATGCCTATTGAGGAAGTATCGCGCATTTTTGCAGGGCTTATATTATACGGGGTGAAGAAGTAGGGGGGGGCTCTATTCTTCTTTTGCATATTAGCTTGAATATAATATGTTTGAAAACACAATAATCCGTACGACTTAGTTCAAAGTCAACATGAAAAATATCCTTGTCTTTATTTTGCTGCTTGGTTTTGTTCACCCGGGCAGTTGCCAAACAGATACACTTAACAGCGGGCCTACCCCATACGATATTAAGTCGGGTAAAATTGTTTACCGCTTTTTTAACGGCATTCAGCAAGGCGAAAAAACAGTAGTATTTGATGATTACGGGCGCTACGAAAAAATGATTGGCAGTTCTATTGTAGCCAGCAGTGCCACAGAAGACCAAGGTTTTGTGGGCGATACCATTCGTGAAATGCTGATAAAGAAGGAAGGAGTGCTTTATAAAATAGATTTGAACAAAGGCATCGGCTTTAAACTGAGCCGCACGGATATTCTTCCACTCAACCTTAATTCTTTGCGCCCCGGTCAAATGATAACCGGCACAGATACCGTGCTTGGTAAAGAATGTACGATTGTAGAGGTTTTTGGTTCCTTAAGAAGTTGGTATTGGAATCGAATTCCTATCAGAAAGCAAATTATAGGCTCGGGAATGACATTAAAGGTGGAAGAGTTTGCTATTTCTATTGAAGAAGATTATACCATAAGAGAAAGCGAATTTGAATTGCCTATTGGCATTAGCTTGAAATAAAAAGGGCAACAACTTTCGCTGTTGCCCGCGCTTCATGCAAACTCCTTTTACATAGCCTGCATGACGGTTTGGCACCTGCCGCAAATATATTCGATTGTTACTTACAAGAAATGATTTTTGAGAAATTTCCGTTTGGTATGCTAAAACGGTTACATTCGCATATTAATTAATAACAATAAATTTTTATGGCAACAGGAACAGTTAAGTTTTTCAACAACGCAAAAGGATTCGGATTTATTAAAGACAACGAAGGTGACAAAGAATACTTTGTACACGTTTCAGGCTTGGTAAACGAAATTAAAGAAGGTGACAACGTTACCTACGAATTGCAAGAAGGAAAAAAGGGATTGAATGCAGTAAACGTTAAGTTAGCTTAATCAAACTGAATATTCTTAAAAATTAAAGCTCTCCGAATTTCGGGGAGCTTTTTTTATGGCACTAATGCCAATTTTATTTTGCCGTTACAAACCTTATACGGAGTTTCGCCCTAACCAATTTATAATCCATGTCTATCCACAAAGAAATTAAGCGCATTACCACACATACACTACAAGACTTTAAAGAGAAAGGCATAAAAATATCTATGCTCACCGCCTACGATTTTTCGATGGCGGGTATTATAGATAGCGCAGGTATTGACGTAATACTTGTAGGCGATAGTGCCAGTAATGTAATGGCGGGCCATGAAACCACTTTGCCTATAACGCTTGATCAAATGATTTATCATGGAGCATCGGTGGTGCGCGGAGTAACTCGCGCACTAGTAGTGGTTGATTTGCCTTTTGGATATTATCAAGGAAATTCGCGCGTAGCATTAGATAGTGCTATTCGTATTATGAAAGAGTGTGGCGCACATGCCGTTAAGTTAGAAGGAGGAAGCGAAATTTGTGAAAGCGTGCAGCGCATTCTCTCGGCTGGTATACCTGTAATGGGACACTTGGGTTTAACTCCTCAATCAATTTATAAATTCGGAACCTACACCGTTCGTGCAAAAGAAGAGGCTGAAGCAAAGAAGCTGATGGAAGATGCTATGCTGCTGCAAAAAACTGGATGCTTTGCGGTTGTTTTAGAAAAGATTCCTGCCAAACTGGCAACGGCAGTTTCTAAAAAATTATTGATACCGACCATTGGCATTGGTGCTGGTGGCGGAACCGATGGACAGGTATTGGTTAGCCACGATATGCTGGGTATTACTAAAGAATTTAAACCGCGCTTTCTGCGCAGGTATCTGAATTTGGCAGATGAAATACAGAATGCTGTTAAGCAATATGTAGATGATGTAAAGAGCAAAAACTTTCCTAACAAGGAGGAACAGTATTAAATGCTTAGCAGCTACCACAGCAAGAGCGATACCACCAAGGCTTATATACAAATGCACCTCTCCATTGTTTTATGGGGAGCAACTGCTGTGCTTGGCAGAGGCATTGAGTTAAGCGAAGGATTGTTGGTTTGGTATCGGCTGATTATCACCACAGCTTCCCTTGGGCTATATATTTTCTTCTTCAACAAAAGTTTTAAGGTTTCAAAATCAAACTTCTTAAAGTTGTTTGGCATTGGCGCATTGTTGATGGTGCATTGGCTTTTCTTTTACGGGGCTATCAAATACTCGAATGTGAGTATTACGCTTAGCGTGTTTTCCTCTACCAGTTTGTTTACTGCACTTATAGAGCCATTGGTTACAAAAAAGAAGTTTAATAGAATAGAGTTGCTTTATAGTATACTGGCAATGGCGGGTATTGGTATTGTTTTTTATAGCGATGAAAATTCTTTTACTGTTGGAATTATCTTGGCGTTGTTGGCTGCGTTTATCGGTGCTTTTTTTAATATCTTAAATAAAGATGTAGTGAAAGAAGTAGCCAGCGAAGTAGTTTCATTTTACGAAATATTTTCCGGGCTTATAGTGCTTACCATTTTTCTGCCTTTCTATATCAACTACTTTCAGCCTGAAAAGCGATTCCCTACAAATGCCGATTGGCTATTACTATCTGTGCTTGCCATTGCTTGCACACATGTTACACTTATACTTTCGTTAAATGCACTAAAACATCTTTCTGCTTTTACGCTCAATCTCTCTATAAACCTTGAACCGGTGTATGGCATTGCCTTGGCATTTTTAATTTTTGGAGAAAATAAAAATCTCAACACAGGATTCTTTATTGGCACCGCAATCATCATGTTTTCTGTAGTGCTGCATTCTTACTTTGCTTCGCGTAAAGAGACCGCAGAGCAAGCAACAGTTATACACGAGTAATTTAAAACTTAAAGGAGAGGAGTTTCACTACGCTTTCGGCAAGGTAATTCTAAACGTAGTGCCTTTCCCTATTTCCGATTGCTTCACAATTATTTTTCCATTGTGGTATTCTTCTACAATGCGCTTGGTAAGCGAAAGTACTAATCCCCAGCCTCTGCGCTTGGTGCTGTAGCCTGGTTCAAAAATAGTTTCAAACTTGTTTTTAGGAATTCCTTTACCGGTATCAGAAATATCAATCAGAATGTTTCGCGAATCGGCAATTACTTCTACATCAATTTCACCTTCACCATCCATGGCGTCAAGCGCATTCTTTAATAGGTTTTCTACCACCCAATCGAATAACTGATTGTTTACTTTAAACTGTAATTCATCAGCACAGTAGAGTGTCATCTTAGTTTTTTCGCTGCTACGTCTGCGCATGTAATTAATATTGCGCTCTAAAATTTCTTTTACGTTTTGCGGCAATAACTGCGGCACAGAGCCAATTTTAGAAAAGCGTTCGGCTACCAAACTTAAGCGGCTTACATCGCTCTCTAGTTCGGTTAGTATTTTTTCGTTGCCCTTCATTCCATCCAGTTCGCGCAGGTATTCTATCCAACCCTCCAGCGATGAAATAGGCGTGCCTAATTGGTGAGCAGTTTCTTTTGCCATACCTACCCAAACCAAATTCTGTTCAGATTTTCGCGCATTACTAAAAGCAAAATAGGCAATGAGCAAGAATGCCACAAAAATTCCGAGTTGCACAAAAGGAAAAATGCGCAATTGTTTTAGTGTATCTGAATCATCGTAATAAATGTAGCGGGTAATGCCTTCACCTAAATCTGCCACTACCGGATCGTGCGCAGCTTGCATTTGTTTAATGCGCTTTAGCATATCATCTGTGTTCTGCATGGTGGCAGAATCAATGTTGCCGTAATCCAAAATATTCATTCTTTCATCTGTAAGTATAACCGGTGCTGATGCGGAGTTAACCAGTACTTCCGAAATAAAAGTTTGCACCAAATCGTTCAAGGTTTGTTTTAGTTTGGCGAACAGGTTAGAGTCTTTATAGTAGATGTAGTTCTTGCTTATTTTATAATCAACTGTAATAGGCGGATAAATCGAAAACTCAGCACGTATAGAAACTGGTAAATCAGAAAATAAATTCACTCCTTTGGGTAATTCAATATTTCGCGCACCAAGTATGTTCCCTTGCCCATCGCAAAGTATAGCAGGAATGTCGTTGTTGGATGTAATAATATCATTAAAGAATGTAAGAAGTTCGTTGTTCTCAACTGACAAAATAAAAGCTGTTGACTGCGCATACACATTTACTTTTCTGCGCTCTTCTTCTGCCAATTTTGTAAACAGTTCTTTTGTATAGCGAACCAATTTTGCTTTTCGCCCAATGGCTTCTGCCCAAAGTTTGGCTTTGAATTTTTCCTCTTCCGCAATTTTATTCGCTAACCGATTGGTATAGGTAAGTGTAGCCAAACCTATAAGTGTACCCAACAAGAGCAGGATAAGTTTAAGATTCGATTTGCGAGTGTAAACGTCCATGAATTTTAATTCGTGAATTTGGAAATTTGAAAATTTGAAAATGAAAATACCATTAGCCCGTAGAATTTCAGTTTACACATCTTGGAATTTACTAATTCTCTGTTGTATCAAAATCCATAAACTTTGGTTCTTCGCGCAGGTCGAAATATTTGTCTTCGCGCCTTTGTTCTATGGCATCCACTTTCTTTGGTGCGTTCTTCAACAAATCTTTCAGCACTTGTTTTTCGTTCTTAAAATCGTTTTGTATTTTATTCCGCGTTGACGCTTTGTCAAATTTAATTACCGGATTGCTCAAGTTGCCCGTCATGGTCAGTAAAATATTTACGCCTTCGTAAGGGTCGCTTTCTATGTATTGAAAATCTTGCTGTCTGCGATTGAACTTTTGCGCCAACAATTTATGTAGGTTAATTTTGAAGTGATAATCTATATCGTTATTAAAATGATGAAAGCCAAAGAACATGAGGTTAAGTGCCGAAGTTTTAATTTCAAATTCCGGTACATCAAAGCGTTCATTCGCAATTTTTATTGTGTTGCTTAATTCTGCAAAGCGGATATGTTCCAACTCCTCTACTCTTATAAATTTTGACGCAGCGCGCAGCGGTTCAAAGTTTATCAGCTCGCCATTCTTAATACTAAAATCTATAATGGCGGTTAGTGACTTGGTGTCAAGGTCTTTGTAATTCTTCCAGGTAGCATCTAACGAAACAGCGGTGCTGACGGTTCCTTTTAAATGTTTATCGGTAAGGGTTGTTTGTCCAAAGTTTTCGCACTGTTTAAATATGGTAGGTATGGCAAGGTCAATAGCCGTAACATCTAATTTCATTACCAACGAATTATCGTAAGTGAATTCTATTAAACCCGATGCGCGAACATCGCCACCCATTGCCAAGGTATTCAGTTGGTTTATTTTTATCAAGCCAGGAGCTAATTGTACATTCGTTTGCAACTCTTTAAACTCCATTTTGCGGAAAAGAAATTTGCCAACCTGCACGTCTA
>CAMBIM010000187.1 GCA_945867505.1 Chitinophaga pinensis | reverse complement strand
CCTGCCAGCGCATAAATCTCATCGCGCACTTTCAGTAAATCTGCTTCCAGTTCTTTGGAGTAAACTTTTAAGAAGTCCTCATCAATCTTTACGCCTTCGTATTCCATATCTGCCAATACTTCTATCAGCGGATGCTCAATATCATTCAGCACTTTATCTACTTCCTGTTTCAGAACAAGCGGAGCCAATTTGTTTTTTAGTTGCAGGGTAATGTCGGCATCTTCGGCAGCGTATTCCGAAATTTTCTCCAAAGGCACATCGCGCATATTGCCTTGGTTCTTTCCCTTCTTGCCAATCAGTTCTTCTATGGAAACCGGAGTGTAACCCAAATAAGTTTCACTCAAATAATCCATACCGTGTTTCAAATCGGGCTCTATCAGATAGTGCGCAATCATGGTATCATATAAGGGCAGCGATACACTTACATCGTATCTGCGCAGCACCTGCATATCAAACTTTACATTCTGACCAATCTTGATTTTTGTTTTGCTTCCCAACAACGGCTTGAAATGTGCCACTACATTTTTTGCTTCTTCATGATTAGAAGACACCGGAACATAATATGCTTCGCCTTCTTTTACACTAAAGCTCATGCCCACTAAATCGAGCGCGAAATAATCTAAGCCGGTAGTTTCGGTATCAAAGCAAAATTCATCGGCTGCGTTCAATACGTTTACCAAATCCGTTATTTCTGCTTCGGTTTGAACGGTGATGTATTTATGTTCGGTGTTATGAATGGTTTTACCCCTCACCACATCTATGCCCGCTTCCTCATTGGTAGGTGTGCCGCCAAATAAATCGCCTTGCGAATCGAAAGCTGTTTTTGGTTTGGTAGGCTGCTGTGTTTGATTTTCTCCTTCCGTTAAGTTAGAAGAGGCAGCCTGATTCACCGTGTAATCAAAACCCAAAATTCTTTTGCCAAGTGTTCTGAATTCAAGTTCGGCAAAGATGGCTCCCATCTTTTCTCTATCCGGTGCATCTACTTTTAAATCTTCATCGGTTACCGAAATAGGAACATTAAGATTAATAGTCGCCAGCTTCTTCGACATCAAACCCTGCTCGGCAAAGTTCTTCACGTTCTCTCCTACCTTGCCTTTTATCTTATCGGCATTGGCAATGGTATTTTCCATGCTGCCGAATTCTTTAATAAACTTCTTGGCCGTCTTTTCGCCCACGCCCGGTATTCCGGGTATGTTATCTACGGCATCGCCCCACATGCCTAAAATATCGATAACCTGCAAAGGCGAATCTACCTCCCAGTTGCGTTTAATTTCTTCTACCCCCAAAATTTCTACATCGCCACCGCTGCGAGCGGGTTTGTAGATGTAAATATTCGGCTCTACCAGTTGCGCAAAATCTTTATCGGGCGTAACCATGTAAACAATGTGCCCTTCTGCGGCTTTCTTCTTGGCAATGGTGCCTATAATATCATCGGCTTCGTAGCCCGCAAATTCCAAAATGGGAATGTGCCAGGCACGGATAATATCTTTAATGTAAGGCACGGCAAACAAAATATCCTCGGGTGTTTCCTGTCGGCCTGCTTTATACTCGGCAAAGTCGGCTTCGCGCTCGGCACTGCCGCCTAAGTCGAACACCACAGCCAGGTGACTGGGTTTTTCTTTGCTGATTAACTCGAAAAGCGTAGTGGTAAAACCGCTGATGGCCGATACGTTTTGCCCCTTGGAATTGAGCAAGGGGTTACGCCCAAAAGCAAAATAGGCACGGAAGATAAGTGCGTAGGCATCTATCAAAAAAAGCTTGTTGTCCGTCCAATCGGTATGGCCCATGCGGGTAATTTTTATGTGAGGCGTGAAAGTAGAAAAAACTAAGAGCGGGAAAGAAGGGAATTAATTAATGAATAATGTTTTGAGCCAGACACTTATCGTATTGCAGAAAATAACAGAGGGAATTATGAGGAGAGCGGAAGGATTTATCACCGTAAAGCATAACTTCAGGAGCATGAAGACGTAAATTATGAGTGTGCCGATGAGGATTTTGAGTGCGAAGGTGAAAGTTATGGGCGTAAAGATGAAGATTATGAAGGTGAAGATGTTAATTATGAGTGTGAAGATGGACATTATGACAATAAAGATTGAAATTATGACAACGTAGATGGGGCTTATGAGGAAAAACAGAGTGCGTTAAATAGAAGGTCAAAACTCTTTGGCGCAGTAATCTAAAGTTGTTTGCTGTAATAACGAACAGCACCGGTGAGAGTTGAGGCTGTTTGGGTTAGCGATAGAACGGAAAGCCCTCAGCGAGGAACGAGCGAGGACTTGCAGTGATAGCGCGAGCGCGAGGCTTAGCGAGCGGGAACCCCATTAAAATTCCCTGTCGAATCCCAGCTCGTCCATTTGCTCTTTTAGTTCGCTGTACAACTGCTGTTTGGTAAAGCCAAACTGCTCCAGCGAATACTCATGTCCGCTTTTGTAATTTTTGTTGCGCGCGTGTTCGTGGCTAAGGCGCTCCAGAAATTCGGGAGAAGGGTTCCAGCTAAAGTGCCCGTATATTTTGCGCACGGTGCCCTGTGGGTCGGTAAGCAGGTCGTCATACTTTATCTGTATAAACTGGTTGGCAGGAATGGTGCTGCGCATTTCTTTTACATACTTAAAATAGTCAATGCCCAGTTGCGCCCAAGCCTTTTTTGCGGGGTGCGTATCGGGCATGTTTGGCGAATGCAGCCGGTGCATAGAGGTAAACATGCTGGCGAACGAGGGAACGGAATCGTAAGGGTGGCGGGCGATGTATATAATTTTGGCATCGGGAAAACGCTCCATCAAACTTTTAAAGCGACCGGTGCTCATTACGTTTTTAGCCAGATACGTTTTGTTTTTACCCGCGCGAAACACAAACCGCTTTACACAGCTTTCGTAAAATTCCATCACGTTTTGGCGCACGTGCAGGGGTTCGTTATCTAAAAATTTATTGCCATGTATTTTATCGAAATACGGGAAGGGAATCATTACCCCCGTGCTCATCAACTGCTGGGCAAAAACCAATTCGTCTTCTTCGGCTTTATTAAAACCCATGCTATGAATATCATCCCATCCTCCCCAAAAGGTATCGTCCAGCGCGTTCATTATTTTACTGCCGAGGCGGTTGAATATTTTACGGTCTGCCCAGCGCACCACATAATACAGTTGCACAAAAGAGGAAGTCATGAAAAACGTGTGCGCAAACTTGGTGTAGGTAAATCGCTCTTCATCTAAAGCAATTAAGCGGTGCAGATAAGTAGTGCCGCTGCGCGGGTTAGAAATGATAAAGACCGGTTGTGTAATTTTTACTTTGCGGTGATTGCGATGAAAAATCTCATCGAGCAAACGAAAGAAAAGAGAAAGAAACTGATGAAGAAAATACATGAAGATGAAAAACACAGAGACTAGCCAAACCCGCCAATGGAATTGGCGATAGCTTTCTGCAATTATTTTTCCGAGAATGCTGAAACGAACGTAATAGAAGGTAGCACTGAAGTATTTCATTTTTTATAACAAGCCACGAATTACACGAATTTCCTTCAATGTATAACTAACAATTCGAGTTAATTAGTGTAATTCGTGGCCTTATGTATTCGAACCGTCAACTCTTTTTAAACCATGTAGCGCAAACCAGCACTGCCCCGCTTATGCTCGAAATTGAGCGCGCGCAGGGCATGTATATGTATGATGTGAGCGGAAAGAAATATCTGGATTTGATTGCGGGTATTTCGGTAAGCAATCTGGGGCATTCGCATCCGGCAGTAGTAAATGCCGTAAAAGAACAAGCCGAAAAATATATGCACCTGATGGTGTATGGCGAGTTTGTTGAAAGCCCGCAGGTGAAATACGCCAAGCGGTTAACCGAGTTTCTTCCTACCACTTTGAACAACGTTTACTTTACTAATAGCGGAGCCGAAGCTACCGAGGGTGCTATGAAGTTGGCAAAGCGCATTACCGGAAGAACCCGGTTTGTGTCTTTTAAAAATGCTTACCACGGAAGCACGCAGGGCGCACTAAGCATATTGGGGGATGAATATTTTAAAAGAAAATTCCGTCCGCTCCTGCCGGATACTTTACAACTAGCTTACAACAGCGAAGAGGATTTAGAAAAGATTTCGTGCCGCACTGCGGCTGTAATTATTGAGCCAGTGCAGGCAGAGAGCGGAATTACTGTTCCAACAAAAAAATTCATTCAGGTCTTGCGAAAGCGATGCGATGAAACGGGAACGCTTTTAGTTTTTGATGAAGCGCAAACCGGTTTAGGCAGAACAGGAAAGATGTTTGCGTTTGAACATTATGGAGTGGTGCCTGATATTCTCTTGCTGGCAAAAGCTCTTGGTGGTGGAATGCCGCTTGGCGCTTTTATTTCTTCCAAAGAAAAAATGAGTTTGCTTGCCGAAAATCCAGTGCTGGGTCACATCACCACCTTTGGCGGGCATCCGGTTTGCTGCGCGGCAGGCTTAGCGGCTTTTAATGTGTTGGTGGGGGAGAACTTGACAGCAGAAGTAGAAGCAAAAGGAAAGTTGTTTGATGAATTGCTGGTTCACTCAAAGATAAAATCGAAGCACAGCATCGGCTTAATGTTGGCTTTGGAGTTTGAGAGTTTTGAGCAGAACAAAAAAATAATTGACCGCTGCATTGAGCAAGGTGTGCTGACCGATTGGTTTTTGTTTGCATCGCATTGTATGCGTATTGCTCCACCCTTAATAATTACAGAAGAAGAAATAAGGTTTTCGTGCGGAGTAATTCTTGAGGCAATAGATACGACCGGAAATTAGTATCGGTATAGGTCATACATCTTCCCACCATAAATCTTCACGGCCGTTTCAGGAAGTTTGTCGCCACGCTCATTTGTTTTGGTTAAGTAGAAACTGGTTGGGGAGGCTTCATCGGGCATGCAAATCTTTTTATCGTAATGGCGATTCAGGTTTACGCGCAATGCCCAATCGCTATACAAACTCCAATCGGTGCGGATTACTTTGGTGTCTTTTACTAATGCCTGAATTTTTTCAATATCCATCAGCAGCACTTCATCGCGCGAATAGGTCCCTGCGTTTTTTATGGAAAGAAAAACACATAAGCCAATGACAAGAACACAAACCAACTTTAAAAACTGCATTAGTTTTTCGCTTGTAAATTTTCCTTCCAGCCACTTTACTAAGGGCAGAATTAAACAAGAAAAGCCGGTAGCAAACAACGGAAGCGATGGCAACAAATAATGTTTGTTCTGCTTGGCACTTAACATAATAGGCATAGAGGCCGACAAGCCGATAGCAATAAATACAAGCGCAGTTTTTAAGAGAGATTTATCACTGGTTGATTCTTTCTTATTTATAAAGAACGAAAGTGCAGACAATACAAACAATGGAGAAAGAGTTGCCAATAACTGAACTAGAATAGTAAAGTGCCAACCACCTGAACTAGGCTGATGCGTTAACACCGGCAGCAATTGAACTTCCAGATAGTGTTGAAGAAAGTTCTTAGGCGCTTCAATTGAAAACACAAAAGCAAAAATTGCTGCTGTTACCACAAACTGAATCAGCATGTACGTGCATGATTGCTTCCAGCTAAA
>CAMBIM010000186.1 GCA_945867505.1 Chitinophaga pinensis | reverse complement strand
GTGTTGCTGTTTCTATTTCAGGATTCTCTCCGTTCAAATAAGCTTTAAAACGAATACGCACATTATCTATCCAATTGTGCATTTGGTACAATACGACAAACTGTCTTTCTACTTCGTTATCTGGAAAGTGAATTCCACCAAGCGTAGTCAAAAAGTTGAAACGAAGTGTTTCATCATCGCGCAGAAATTGCATTAACTCAATTGCTTTATCGCGGCTTACTTCAAACGTAAGCATATCGTAAGGTTCGGTAAAACTCGCTACTGCTTCTCCGAATTTAGCTGTTACTTTTTCCTGAATTTCCTGATTAGTTAGTGCCATGTTAGTTCACATTAATTCCGTAAGAAGCTAAAAGTGCTTTGTATTCCGGTGAGTCTCTTCTGCTGTATTGTTCTGTCTTTACCAAATCCTGCAATTTCATAACGCCATCTAATATTTGTTCAGGTCGAGGTGGGCAACCTGGCACATAAACATCTACCGGTATGATTTTATCAATGCCTTGCAACACAGAATAAGTATCGAACACACCACCCGAACAAGCACATGCGCCAACAGCAATTACCCAACGCGGTTCGGCCATTTGCTCGTAAACCTGACGCAACACCGGTCCCATTTTTTTAGCAATGGTTCCCATAACCAACAACATATCTGCCTGACGAGGCGAGAAACTCGGACGCTCTGAACCAAAGCGGGCTAAGTCGTAATTGGCGCCCATGGTTGCCATAAACTCGATACCGCAACACGAGGTTGCAAATGGCAATGGCCACAACGATTTAGAACGTGCAAGACCCACAATCTTATCTAAACTGGTCAACTGAAAACCCGGACCGTTATAGCCCTGTTCGCTTGGTTTTAGTTCAACATTTGTTTTGCTACCTATTTCTGCCATTGTATTTTGTGTTTAAGTCCCCTTCAGGGGATTTAGGGGTTTTACTCCCACTCCAAAGCTCCTTTCTTGATTACATAAAAGAAACCGATTAATAACAAGCCCATAAACATCATCATTTTGTAGAAGCCATCTACACCTAAATCTCGAAAATTTACTGCCCAAGGATAAAGGAAAATTACTTCCACATCGAACAACACAAACAGAATAGCTACCAAAAAATATTTTACTGAAAATGGAATGCGAGCGTTACCGTGTTGTGGAATTCCGCATTCGAAAGATGCATCCTTGTTTTTTGAATGTCTGCGCGGACCAACATAGTGCGAAAGTGCCAGCATTCCGGCAATAAACACCACTACAAAAATAAACTGAATTAAGATTGGTAAATAATCGGCATTGGTCGTCATTATCCTGTTTTTAAGCGATGGCAAAAATAAACTTCGCAAGGAGAATTAAAACCAAATTACCAACAAATTAATCAGCCATTAATTGGAGCCAAAGCTGGCTACTTCTACCAAAAACTTTTCGTCTAAAGCACCAAGGTCTTTGGCGGCCTTGCTGCTCAACTTTACAGTAATGTCGCTACTAACATCATTTGGCGGAACCTTGCCAACCACTTTTACAAAAACAGTTTTGTGGTTCATTAGATTGGTAACGCGAATAACTGAACCCATTTCGGCATTGCTGTAAAACGCCAGGTTTTGGTTACCCGAAGTGGCTTCATCTAAATAATTAGCTGCGCCTTTGCTTCTCTTAATCTTATACCCTTGTGTAGAATACTGATTGAAAATACCCGGATACTCTGCAGCATTGCTCGAAGATGTTTTTAAGCCGGTTACCACTACAGTCTTTGCTGCTTCCACCACCTGTGGATTCATGGCTACAATTTTCTCTTCTTCTATACCAGCATTAGCGGTTGTAATTGCGGGCATGGAGGTGCGAGGGCGAATATCTTCTTCTCTCCACGGAGTATCAGGTGTAGACGGAACCGAAATTGGTTTGTAAAGTGCTATAGAGTTGGCTTTGTTTACAATCAGTTTCTGTCCTTGCTTCAAATTCAGGTTAGAGAGTTGATTCCACTGTTTCATATCTGAAACTGAAACGCCATATTTTTTACAAATAGCATAAAATGTTTCGCCTTTGCCAACAGTGTGAACTTTTGCAGGGACAACTTTTGCATTGCTTAAAGCAACCGCGCTTTTATATTGAATTCCATTGGCGGGGATAGCAATACGCTGACCAATTTTTAACTCGTATTGCGTAGTAAAGTTGTTAGCCTTAGAAATTTCCGAAATGGAGACTCCGTATTTTTTAGAAAGACTGTAAAGCGTTTCGCCTTTTGTAACCAAATGAGCCGTTTCCTGCGCGCCCGCCACCAACATTGAAACACCAAAATACACACTGAACATTATCTTCTTCATAACCTTGCATTTTATTACTTAACGCAAAGGTATTCGCAGTATTATTGCAGCATGAAGCTAAGTCACCACATACTAACACTTTTTGTGCTTGCGCTGTGCAGTATTGTAAACGTACACGCACAGAACAAAACAGTTTATCAGTTTGAAATTCATGAAGAGATTGGCCCTGCCATGAGCCGGCTGACGGAATCTGCTATTAAAGAAGCTGAAGAAAAGAAGGTGGATTACATTCTTATTGATATGAATACCTATGGCGGATTGGTGCTGGATGGCGATAATATTCGTACGGCTTTACTCAAAACAAAAATTCCCACTATAGTTTTTGTGCGCAACAATGCGGCAAGTGCCGGTGCGCTTATTGCCATTGCGTGCGATAGTATTTATATGACCCCCGGTTCTACCATTGGTGCGGCAAGCGTGGTAAATGGCGAAGGCGAACTAATGCCCGAAAAATACCAAAGCTACATGCGCAAGAAAATGCGCGCAACTGCCGAAGAGACCGGTCGCAATCCTTTGATAGCTGAAGGTATGACAGATGAAAACCTGGTGATAGATTCTATTAAAGAGAAAGGGGAAATTGTAACCTTTAGCACTAAAGAAGCTATCAAGTATGGCTACTGCAATGGCGAAGTAGAGAAGCCTGAAGATATTCTACCCAAACTTAAAGGCGGAAACTATAAGATTGTAAAACACGAATCATCGTTTTCAGAAGGGCTTATACTTTGGTTGGTTAATCCGGCAGTAAGTGGCGTGTTGTTGCTTTTAATTTTTGGTGGAATTTATTTTGAGTTTAAAGCACCAGGTGCATTATTACCAATTGCGCTTTCGTTCGTTGCTGCCTCGCTTTACTTTGCTCCGCTTTATTTAGAAGGCTTAGCTGCTAATTGGGAGATTCTGATTTTCGTTGCCGGCATTATCCTAATACTGCTCGAAATATTTGTGATACCTGGCTTTGGTGTGGCAGGTATCAGCGGTATTGTGCTTACTATTTCTGCACTTACGCTTGCTTTGGTGCGCAACATCGATTTCGATTTCAGCTTTGTGCCTAAAGGAAGCGTGAGCACTGCTTTCCTGACCGTATCGGTAGCTATGGCTATACCGCTCGTTTTTATTATTGCCTTTGGTCAAAAATTATTTAAAAGCAACCGCTTTAAAAACATGAGTGCTATGGCAGAAATGAAATCATCGCACGGTTACACGGTGCGCGACAAAGCCATTGAAAAATTGATTGGCCAAACAGGCACAGCTATTACCAACCTTCGCCCTTCTGGTAAAATTGAAATTAATGGTGAGCTATACGACAGCATTGCCGATGGCAGTTTTATTATAACCGGTGCAGCAGTAAAGGTAATTACAGTAAGGTCCACTTACTTGGTAGTGAGCGCGGTTTAGCATTTTGATGTTAAAGTCTATTGCTGTATTTTACAAATCGCTTTTACTTATTTTCTTAATCAGAAAATTTAGATTTATTTTAACTCAATGAAAATAACCGGCATCATTCCTTCTCGCTATGGCTCAACGCGCTTTCCGGGAAAGCCGTTGGCAGATATTGGCGGTAAAACCATGATACGCAGAGTGTATGAACAAGCAAGTCAGGCAAAATCGCTAAGCGAAGTAATTGTAGCTACCGATGACGAGCGCATTTTTAAAGAAGTGGGAAGCTTTGGCGGCAAAGTAGTAATGACTTCTGCCGACCATAAAAACGGAACAGAGCGTTGTGCCGAAGTGGCGAAGAATATTAACGCTGATGTTATCATCAACATCCAAGGCGATGAACCATTTATAGAACCGGTGCAAATAGATTTGCTGGCTGCTTGTTTTGCAGAAGATAACACTCAAATTGCCACCCTAATTCGCAAGATAGATTGGGATGATGAACTGCGAAACCCTTCGCGTATTAAAGTGGTGTTGAACAAAAGAAACGAGGCGATGTATTTCAGCCGCAGTATTATTCCTAATCCTATCTCTAAGCAACACTTTGACGAGTTGGAATTTTACCTGCACATCGGCATCTATGGTTTCCGTAAAGAAGTGTTGCTGGAGTTGGTGAAGTTACCTCCAACCCCACTGGAGGGCACCGAAAGTTTAGAGCAACTGCGTTGGTTAGAAAACTGCTTCCGTATTACATGTAAAGAAACCAGCCACATCAGCGTATCTATTGATACTCCGCAAGATTTAGAAAACCTGCAACTGTAATTTAAAGAGTAGGGTAAGGAGGAGTGATTTTGAATATG
The DNA here is from genome assembly GCA_945867505.1 of Chitinophaga pinensis. Taxonomy (GTDB): domain Bacteria; phylum Bacteroidota; class Bacteroidia; order Chitinophagales; family LD1; genus Bog-950. The sequence goes on along the minus strand of CAMBIM010000186.1, from coordinate 1,029 downwards.
AGAGCACTTTCTTAAAACAAAAATCCCCACCAGGGGAGGCGGGGATTCTGCGTTTGGGGAAACTATCAAAATACTTATTAAAATAAACTATCTGATACTACTTAGACTGATGGAAACTGCGAAGGGTTGCATGAGCAACTAAAACAAAAAAGCTCAAAGTTAAAAGAGAGATAACCCTTTGGACTTTGAGCTCTGTTCTTTGAACTTTAGAAATTATACCCTACTTGAAAAGTATAATTACGCGGTGCTTCAATTAAGCCCGGGCGAAGGGTGTATTCGCGGTTAGCAATGTTCTTGCAGATAAACATAAATGTTGCTTTCTCTTTATAACTATAACCTGCGCGTAAATCCATTACAAAATCACCTTTATTGTGGCTTGCTCTAAACTTCTTTACAACCCCCAGAGATCCTAAGTTCTCATCAACATTTTTCATAAAGCTGTTGAAGAAAGCACTAACCCCAAGTGTAAAGCCTTTGTAGTTGGTTTGAATATCTGCTTTGGCAGAATGTTGAATACGATACTTTAAAATCTTTACCGAGGTAGGGTCAGCAGGATTGTAGCCTAAGTTTTGAGGATATAAATAAGAGTAACCTATTAAGAAGTTAAGCGGCACACCAAATATTTTACCGTTAGCCACGGCTGAAACTTCTACACCCATGACCCGGGCGCGCTCAATGTTAATGGCATGAAAAGGTATCCCTACCACCACAGTACCCGAATCTGGTGTAAAGCCATTAAACTCTATCATATCGGTGTATTGCATAATGTATCCGGCTACATCAAAATACGCCATCCACTTACTTATTTTCACACCTTGTTTAATACCAATTTCTGCACTCCATCCGGTTTCCGGGCGCAACGTATCGGTAGGAAAAACCTGTGCTCCGCTTCTAACCGTGTGCATATACTTTTCGGCTAACGATGGATAGCGGAAACCCTGCCCTATTGATGCACGGATAAACGTTCCTTCGGTAGCCTGATAGTTTAAACCAAAGCGAAACAAAGGTGCCACTGGTGATTTAACTTCC
>CAMBIM010000185.1 GCA_945867505.1 Chitinophaga pinensis | reverse complement strand
CTGGTTTAGCCTTAAACGGTGTATTCCCTCTTGATTTAGGTTCTAACCTTTTAGCGGGCGGTGTTATTTCTCCAATTGCAGTACCAGGTGCTGGTCAACCATGGACAAAGCGTTTAGCTTCGGTTAAAGGTTTCTATGATTATGAGCCAGTGTTCAATGATTCTTTAGGACATGTAGATTCATGTATGATATGGGCTATTTTGCGTAAAGGCGATAAGCAAATTGCTAGTGCACAGTTTGTAAGCGGAGCAGTAACCGGTGGTTACCAACCTTTCACTGCTAACTTTCAATACAACGATTGCGATGCACCTGATACCTTAGTAATATTGATAGCTGCGAGCGTGCCTAACTTTGGCAGCATTTTAACCGGGAGCACTAAATTAGTAGCAGGAAGTATTTTGCGTGTAGATGATTTAGATTTTGATACACTGGCTGCTAGCTACAACTTTCCTCCAATTGCAAATAATGATGTAGATACTACTACCAAAAACACGGCTAAGAATGTATTTGTTAAGTTAAATGATGACGATTGCAATAATCCTGTTCCCGGTTTAACTTTAGCTGTTACAACTCAACCTTTACATGGCACCGCTACAGTTGCTGGAACTACTCATATTACTTATACACCTACTAATAATTATGTAGGTATCGATAGTTTCTTCTACTCGGTAAATGATGGCTCTAACTCCGCAATAGCTAGAGTACGTATGTTGATATTGAATGCAACAGGTATCAGCGAAGCTAATCAAGTGCCGGTAACTATTTATCCGGTTCCTGCTTCTAGCCAATTAAACATTCAGTTTGAAAACAACGGTAGAGCTAACTTACGTATGTTCGATATGTTGGGTAACTTGGTTCTTACATCGGTAATGACTAAAAACAACAACTCGGTAAACATCGAAACTTTAGCTAACGGTGTTTACGGTATTCAAATTACTGATGAGAACAACGCAGTAATTGCCCGTAGCAAATTTACTATCAGCAAGTAATTAGAACAGCTTACAAACTAAACGCCTTCGCAACTTTTGCGGAGGCGTTTTTGTTTTATGAAATGACCCCTTTTTTTGATTTAATCTCAAAAAAAGTAGTTTTAACCCGATCGAAACATATTTGATATAGTATTTATTTATACTCTAAGTGAATGATTGCAGCAGGAGAAAAAAAATTGACATTGCAGGATGTCTACCATATTTTATATAAAGACGAAAAGGTTGAAGTAAGTGCTGCCACTATTAAAAAGGCAACCAACAATTTTAATTTCCTTCGAGATTTTGCTAGAGACAAAGTTATTTACGGAATCAATACAGGCTTTGGGCCTATGGCACAGCATCGTATTGCTTATACCGAGCGTTTAACTTTGCAATACAATTTAATTCGCAGTCACGCTTCGGGTTCCGGTAAGCCCATTGATACTATTTACGCCAAGGCAATGCTTGTTGACCGCCTCAACACTTTTGCGCAATGCAAGAGCGGTGTGCATCCTGACTTAATAATCCTTATTCAGGAAATGATTAATCGCGACCTGATACCGGTGATATACGAACACGGTGGGGTAGGAGCCAGTGGCGATTTAGTGCAATTAGCACACATGGCTTTAGCCATTATTGGCGAAGGCGAAATTCAGCATGAAGGGAAAATTTATGATGCAACAGAAATTTTACATGCGCATAAACTAACTCCGTTTGCCATTCGACTGCGCGAAGGTTTGGGTTTAATGAACGGCACTTCGTGCATGACCGGTATTGGTTTAGTGAACTTGATTGAAGCCAAACGTTTGCTAAATTGGAGCACACTTATTTCTGTTACTATCAATGAAATATTTGAAGCGTATGACGACCATATCTCTGAACCGCTGAACAAAGTAAAATTGCATGTGGGACAAAATAAAGTTGCCGAAGCCATGCGAGGAATTGTTACCAGCAGCGTGCTGATGAAAAACCGCCATGACCATTTATATACCGATACGGAAGAAACGCACTTTAAGGAAAAAGTGCAGGAGTATTATTCGCTGCGTTGTATGCCGCAAATTCTTGGACCGGTATATGATACCATAGCCAGTGCCGAAAGAATATTGACCGATGAATTAAACTCGGTAAGCGATAATCCGGTGATTGATGATGAAATAAAGAACGTAGTACACGGTGGAAATTTTCATGGCGATTATGTAGCCCTTGAGATGGACAAACTGAAAATTGCAATCACCAAACTTTCTATGCTTGCCGATAGACAATTGAATTATTTGTTGAATGATAAACTAAACGGCAAACTTCCGCCATTTATCAACACCGGTACTATTGGTTTAAACTTTGGTATTCAAGGCATTCAGTACACCGCAACTTCTACTGTAGCCGAGAATCAAACGCTTTCTAATCCGGTTTACATACACAGCATACCAAGTAATAACGATAACCAAGATATTGTAAGCATGGGTAGCAACGCTGCTTTAATGGCAGCTCGTGTAATTGAGAATACATTCGAAGTATTATCGGTGCATACTCTGGCGGTTGTAGAGGCGATTGATTGTTTAGATAAAGCCGATAAGCTTTCGGTTAAAGCAAAAGGGCTTTACAAGGGTGTAAGAGCAGTTTCTTCTAAAATAGATGCTGATGTAGCCAGCTTTAAGAAGTTGCGAAGCATTAAGGAGTTTTTAAAGAGCAACAATCCTGAAGTTATATAGACGGCTGTTAAGCGGAGGAACGAAGCATCTTGTATTTTGTAGAGTCAATATGCTTCACTCCGTAAAGCTCCGTTCTGAATGGCAAATACAAATTATGAAATACGCATTAGTAACCGGTGGCTCAAGAGGAATAGGAAGAGCAGTAAGTTTAAAACTTGCCGCTCAAGGCTATTTTGTGTTAGTCAACTTTCAACGCAACATAGCTGAAGCAGATAAAACAGTGGCTCTTGTAAAAGAAGCCGGTGGCAATGCTTCTACTTTAAAGTTTGATGTATCAAACAAAGACGATATTCAAGCCACTTTAGGCGGATGGATAGATGCGAACAAAGACAAGCCTATAGAAGTGTTGGTGAACAATGCTGGCATACGTAAAGATTTTCTTTTAATGATGATGGCAGAAAGCGATTGGCACGATGTGCTGCGCACTAACCTCGATTCGTTTTACTACATCACTAAAATGGTTATACCTGGCATGATGTTTCAACGCTTTGGCAGAATCATAAATGTAGTTTCGCTTTCTGGAATTAAAGGTTTACCGGGGCAAACCAATTATTCGGCCTCTAAAGCAGGTGTAATTGCTGCTTCAAAATCGTTGGCACAGGAGATAGGTAGAAAAGGAATTACCGTTAACTGTGTGGCACCCGGGTTTATTAAAACCGAAATGACAGAAGGCATTGAGGAAGCGCAGTTCCGAAGTATTATTCCTGTTCAACGTTTTGGAGAAGCTGATGAAGTGGCAGAAACAGTTGTTTTTCTCGCATCCAAAGGAGCATCTTATATAACCGGTGAGGTTATCAATGTGAATGGAGGACTATATACGTGACATTAATAGGAAAGATTTAATGTTCTCTACGATGAACTGTATTTCATAAAATACCTGGGTCACGGTAACCTACTTACTACCTGCAATCAACTCAAACGATTTACTGCAAATCATATTGTTAGCATCATTAAATACTTTGATGTTATACTTTGTATTAGTTGCAAAATTAAACGGCTCCCAAGCCATAAACCAATCAGCCTGAATATTTTGGTCAAGTAATTGACTGAATTTTTCTTCTGCGTTTTTATCAACCTTATAAATCTTGTATATCAATTTTGTTCCTAACGCAATGCTGCTGTTTATCTTCATAAAAATTCTACCCGTTGTACTGTCGGGCGTGGTAATAAATTTGTTATTGTCAAAAGTGCAATAGCCATTGTCCTGCACGTGGGTGCAAAAGCTTAGCGTAGTTTGGCTGTAGGCGGATGTAATAAAGAATAACAGTGCAATTATAGTTAGTGGCTTCTTCATAATTCTTGTTTTGTGTGAAAATATCTTTAAAAAGAAGAGAGGCGCGAAATGTTTTCGCGCCTCTCAATAATACCTGTGAGCTGAAGTTTTACAAACTTCTATCTACTAAAACAGGCATGTAGTTGTCTTTGTGTTTTGGTTTCCATAAGCGCAAGTTCCATCCCAAGCCGGCCATAATTTTTAGTTCATCTAACCTAACCGGTGCGGGCAAAGTGCTAAAAATCTGACCGGTTACAGCCTGCATCTTTACGAACACATTAAACACCCAGCCCACATAATAATTGCACCCCACACTTGCCGATACCAGTGGCACTGCCGTGTATTTTGTGCGCCTTAATATATCGTTGTCTTTGTAAGCGGCTTGCACTATGCCTAAGCCGGGCGTAAAGCCAATGTAGGGGTCCCATCTGCTTGGTTTAAGAAAGTGGTAGTTCAATCCCCAAAATATAGCATGGTTTGCTTTTACACCGGTTTCAATTTTCCGGTTTAAAGCAAACGAATACCAAGCCGTTCCGGTAAATGAAACGTGGTTATCAAAAAACAAATCTATATCGCTATTTACATAAGCCGTGGCTATTTTTTGCTTGAACAAGTAACCCGGTGCCAAGTTGCCTTGCACACGCACACAGCCTTTGCGTTCTTCCCAAATTTTTTGTGCTGGTAAATGGTTGAAAGCTAAAACAGAAAACAACAACAGCAATACTCTTATGGAGGTGATAACTAATGGTTGTTGTTTGCAAGTATGCTTGTGGGTAATAAAATCAAAAAGTGTTTGAGTGGTAATGTGGTTTATTTTCGTGGTTTCCATAGCTGTAAAAATTTATAGTTAACACTTAGGCTTACAAGCAGGTGTCCTTCCCAACCTGTATTTTTATGCTCTTCAATTTCAATTTCGCCTGCTTCGTTTTCGTGAGTGTGCAGTTCTTTGCCCAAGTGCAGCATGTATTGCGCGCTAAGAGAAATATCAAACTTTGGCGTAACGTTATAATGGCAACCCAAACCAGCTTGCAGGGCAGAACTAAACCTTGCTTTGCGCTCACCGTTTTCCCCATTTATTTTTATTACTGTTTGGTCAAAGCAATGTCCGGCTACTATATAGGGTGTTAGTTTGCGCGTAAAGGCGCGCGGGTCTATCAGGTAATACATTACGCTCCAGCCCACATGGTAATCTGTGCGGTAGGCTTTGTTATTAATGTTAGAGAAAAGCACATCGCCAAACCACTCGGTGTTTAACCGGTCAATCACCTGTATGCGAAAATGCCCGCCAATGCCACTGCCAAACGAACTTGCCGTATGCTCGCTAAACAAACTATAAGTATTTCGAATACCGAAGGAGAAATTGCCGCTTTGTTTGGCGTAAATCGGCTTCTTAATTGCTGTGAATGTATCGCGTTTAGTTTCCGCGAGTAGCCCAATTGGTAATATACCAAGTAGAAGAATAACCGTCAGCCATCTTGAGTGTTCCATAACAATGGGATTTGATGAGGTAGCGGTTTTTCATAATTGGGTTATTTGTAATTTTAACGCAGGGTGCTTGAAATTTATTGTGTGAAGTTAAGAACGAAGCAAAAAAAAATCCCGTGCAGCAAGTCTTGCGGCACGG
>CAMBIM010000184.1 GCA_945867505.1 Chitinophaga pinensis | reverse complement strand
GAAAAAGCAAAGATGATAATGGCATAAAGTTTTTTGCCCTGCCATAGCGGGCCCACTTCTTTTTTTTTCTGTGTTTCAAAATTACCTACCTTGGGTTTTTTGTTTGCCATGCCCGAAACTTAAAAATAATTCTTGTGCTGTTCTATTTTCTTTAAAAGCTATCCTTCTTTAAAAAACATACATCGCACTCAAACAGCGAACCATCTTTGGGTTGACGAAGAAACCCTGCAAAATCATAAACTACATAATTTCTTTCGATCATAAAAGCAACGATATCGCCTATCAGCGGGACATGTTCATCTTTTTTTTTGCAATGAAACTTCTATGATAAATAATTCTGTTAGGCCGAATAGTTCCTGCGCGCCCTTCAATACTTCTAATTCGTATTCCTGCACATCTGTCTTTACAATTTACGGTATTTGTATTTCCCTTTCTTGAAATAAAGAATCAATTGTTCTTACCGCTACTTGCTGCAAATTTTCATTCTTAATTTGCACTTCCAACAAACTGGAACAAGCTAAATCATCTGCACGCGAAGCATTTACACCGCATTTTTATAACCGACTGCATGCTTAAAGTGAGTAGCCTTTTTATGCTTTCGGCAAAACTCTTGCATATAAGTTTGCTTTGCTTCTAACGGCTCTATAAGATACAAAACAGCATTGGTGTATAGCAACAGCTTTTGTTCGCTAAACCAGCCTTCAAAACCCATATATCAAGAACATGTGTTGCTTGAAGTCCTCTTCGCTTTATATCAAGCAAAAAAATTTGTATATCGCCAACTGGCGTATTCCATGAGCGCGAAACTTGAAAGCCAAACAGACCGAAAACTCTTTTCGCTAAAAGTTCTAAGTGCTGTTTATACTTTTTTAAATGCCATATTCAGTCAAAATTTTCCAAACATGGTATTTCAGTTTATCTAACAAAGGCTGGTGAAAAAATAAATCTTTTTCGTGCAAATCTTCTTTATACTTTTTCAGCACATCCACATATTCACGGAAATAGTTGAAAAGAATTTTGTCTTTACCACCTATGATTTCCCGAATAGTTGTGTCGTTAAAATGAATAAACACAATAGGATATTTGCCGTTTATCATAACACGGTAGTCTGAAATTTCCCGCTTGCAAGCTTCAGTATTCCATCCTGCTACGTTACAGCCTTCGTGGCGCACGATGTGTGCTTTTTCATCAATTACCGGAACAAGGTCTAAATACTTTTGGTCATCGAACAAGCCGCGAAACGTATTTTTTTCGCACCGGTACTCACAACAGTTTGCCCACCATTGCAAAGTTTTGAGGGCAGCTTTACTTGCGCCAATAAAACCCGCATTAAATAAGCCCACTCTAAAATTTGCTTCAAACCAATTTTGGTCGCTTTTGGGGTCGCTTTTGTAATGGTGCGGAGTAAGCAAAAAAGAATACTCTGCTAACAGGTCAAATAAAAATTGGTAATCGGAATAAAAGAACAGGTCGTTATCTAAATAAATAATGCTGTCGGAAATATTTTGCTCTAATAAATAATTGATGAATACAGGTTTTAAACTCCAGCGCAGTTTGTCGCTAAAATTTTTGTATTTATAAATGATAGCAGTTGCACTCGTTGCATCTTTTAAATCTGGCAGTGTCCAAAACCGGCAATTTTCAAAACTGCCAGTTGGCTCTCCATCTACCAAAAGCACATGCAGCAAAAAATTGGCTCCCTGATTTTTGAGCGATTCTGCCAGCGCGTATGTTTTATACAAGTGACTAGCAGTAGTAATAGTGCAGAAATGGTTCACATTGCGGAAATTAAAATTTATTTACTCTGGAAATAATTCTTCAAAAAATCTTTCAGGTAACTGGCATAAAAATGATGCCCCGCGTTGTTTAAATGCGCATCGGGATAATCGTTGAAATAGTTTTTTGAATTTTGCGGGACTAGCCAATCGTTTTGTAAGGAAGTATCGCTCAACAAATCGCTATACTTCTGTTTGTAGTTTGTCAACGGCATGTCAGCTTCTTTTATTTCGGGAATCAACACCAATTTGAAGGGCACATGATTCTGTTCAGCAATATTTTTTATCTGCTTCAAATATTTTTTTGTGATGCTTGTGTTTTTAATCATTCCTTGATACTCCAGTTTTTCCTCAATTCTAAAGCGAACAGAATACAAACGCGATAACAACGAACTATTAGCCACTGCTTTCTCAAAAATATTTTTTGGCTGATGTAAATAGTATTTATCATTTACAAAATAATTGTAAGCTGCTTGTGCATTTTTAAAATGAATGCCATCCATATCGGCAAGTATGGCACCGGCATTGGTGTAGTAATAAAAAGGCTCGTTAGGAATTACCTCCCTGTCCTGTTTCATAATATCGTTACCGGTAAAGAACATTACCATCACATAGTCGGGCTTTAGTTTCGGGATATACTTTTGAGCAAGCAACGAATACTGCACCGGGTCAGCCGCAGGAATACCGGTATTAATAACTTCAAAATTGGTTTCGTTGCGAACTAAATCCACAAAACAATTATCGGTTACAGGACATGCCGACATACCCCAAGTAAAGCTATCGCCAATAAGAAGTATTTTCTTTTTAGTTGAATCAAGTTTTGAAAAATCCGGAGAGCGAAATCCTCCTTCGTTAATGTGAATGTTTTGCTTCGCCCAGTGAATACTATCTGCCACCAACAAACCGTCATTATTGGTATAGTAATCGTGCACTAAGTACAAAGAATCAACCGGATGGAAGTTGAGCCACTTAGGTTTCATATCGCCTGGTTGATAGCCTATATAGCGAAGTGCAACTTCAATAAGAATTAAAGAAACAGCAATAAATAAAAACTGAAAGAGAAAAATTTTCCGTGTCGAACTCATACAGGTAAGTGTAGCTTTTCGCCAAGAGATTCTACATAGTCCCAAATATCCCACCCCTTCATACCAAAGTTATGATAGATGTGAACCAGTGCCGGGTTTAACTTAGTTTTAAAAGCATCGTCTGAAAAGTTTCCGGTTTCATCCATCATTACCCGGTGGCTGGTGTAGTCGGCTATAAAATTAAACTTTTGCGGAAGGGTGGGATTGTTCTGTAAGCCAAACTCCCAGACAGTGGCTATTAGCGTTCCTTGGTCGCGCGTCATCCACTCTGGGTAAGTGAAAATTTTCATGGTTTTATCAAACCAAGCCTCCATAAAATTGTGGCTAGAGTCATCAAACAAAAAAACGCCACCATTCCAGTGCTGAAAATTTTTGTCTTTTACTTCTATTCCAAATCGGTTAAAAATATATTCGGCCAAATGCGGGCATTTTAAATTGAATACATCCTTCCCGTCTGGGCCATGCCATCTTCTGGTAATTTGATTCCAACGCCAATGCGAATTTTTTTCAATGTCTTTAAACATATTATCGGCAGGGGTAATAATTACGTTCCCTTCTTTATCTACCCAAACTTTTTTCTTTCGGTCATAAAATGTATCGTCATCCAGTTTAAATTTTTTGAATGCAGTTAGAAACCGTAACACCAAAAACAAGTAGCTAATCTTGTTTTGCTTCATTATTTCAAACTTTTTAATCAGTGCCCTTTTCTTCTTTTCCATGGCAGGGTCTTTTAACTTCCTTGCTGGGTCGTACTTTTCCATTAGGGCTTCTAACTCAATTACATCTTTCCGATTATTTACTGCACAGTCGCACCTTACCGCATTAGGGCTAAAGGCAGGCAGGCGGCAATGGTCTGCGGCAAAAGTTATGGCTCCCGCTTTATGGTTAAACACCTCATCGCACTGTCCGTTCAAAGCAATTACATCGGTATCTAAATAGCAATACAAAAAACCTTTAGGTAAAAATTTATGCAAACCTGTTTTTAAATAAATGCTGGCTTGGTGGTTGGTAAAGTGCTTAGGCGTTTTTACATCTACTAAGTTTGTATAAGCCACCGGAATTTCGTTGCGGGCAGAATCGGTAACTACTATTATCTCGTTTTCAGAAAAATATTTTAGGTAACGGATAGAAAAATGAAGGGTCTCTAAATGCTCCCGAGCACCGCATACCACAAACACAAATTTATTCTGACTCATAATCCGCTAAACTTGTTTTGACATTTCTATCAATTGCTCTACCGACATTTGCTCAATAGTTCGTATGGTATGGTTAAACACTTCGTGGTCGGCTACGTTTAGCACCGATATGTTTTGCTTTACAAAATCATCGGTTAAGATGTGCGCCACGCTTTGCAGTTTGGTTCTTATAGCGGCCTCCTTTACTTTCTTTTGTTCACCGGTAAGCGATGGGTCGTTTTGAACATGTGTGGCCAGCAGTTCTGCAAAATCTGCAAACGAGGTTGATTGCTTTGCTCGCTTTACCTTCATGGCATGATTATACCAATCTTTAATCTGGTCAACATAGTTAATGTAGTGCGTGCGGTTTTTCTTTTGCACGGCATTGGCTTCCGGAAAGCTGAATGCTGAAAGCTCATCTAACACCACTTTAATTTCATCTGCCTTCATTTCGCGAATGGAGCAATGCTTAGGGTTAGAAACCGTATGGAAATAAACCGGCACATCTAAATCATTGCAGAAGTTAATAAAGTCTGGCAGCTCGCGCCAGTTTTGGGTCATAGCGCAAACCGAAACACCGAAAAAAGTATTGCGCTGACGGCAATACTCACGGTACCACTTCAGGTTTTCCATGGTGCGTTCATACTCGGCATTAATGCGTATGCTTTCATACGTTTCTTTTTGCAATGAATCGAACGACACATTGATGTGAAAGTTGGTATTCTCTAAAATTCGTTTTACTCTATTATTTAAAACCGTGGCATTTGTTTGCACCGAAATACGAACCTTAGGGTTCAGCTCCATTATCTTCTCCCATATCTGATAATAAATTTCTATCAGAAAAGGTTCGCCACCATAAAACTTTACTTCCTCTAAATGCGGAATAAATTCTTCCAGTTGCCTTACAAAAGCATCATCGTAAGGGCTTACCAATGGCGGAAGTTTTTCGCGTTTGGCGCGAATGAGCGATGAAAAATTACCACTGCACATTTCGCATTCCAAGTTGCAAACGTTGCTTAACTCAAACTCCATTACGCTAGGGTAACCGTTGCGGTTAAGCACCTGTTCATCGTACTGCTTTGCTTTTACGGCATCAAAGTTTCCGCCAATCAATTGCTGCTTACAGCCAAGGCAACCAAGCGAAAAATCGTTATGCTTAATGTAGTCGCGCAGTTTATCAGCTTCGGTACTTTGCCAAATTTGTTTTATGCTTTGCTTAGGATAAACCCCAAGGGCATAATCGCGGTTAAAACAACATGCCACTGCTTTGCCATGATGCCCAAAGTAAATGCTCTTAAAAGGTGCGTAGCACGAATACTTTTGCGGCCCTAGCGGACGGTGGCTGTTGTATTCTTTAAGCAGCGAATCTGAAATTGGCGAATACGGGCTATTGCGTTTAAATAATTTTTCGAGGAACATACGGGGGTAAATTTAGAATTAACTACTCAACCATTTTGTAAGGTTCTAAGCCATTGGGTCATTTCGGCTACGCCAGTGGCAATGCTTGTTTCCGGTTTAAAGCCGATGTATTGGTGCAACTTGTCGCAATCGGCATTGGTGGCCAGCATATCGCCCGG
>CAMBIM010000183.1 GCA_945867505.1 Chitinophaga pinensis | reverse complement strand
GCGGTAATCTTTAGCTCATCTTCTAAAAACTGCCAAAGACGTAACCGTTCCGAAAAATCGTTGTTGAAGAACGGTTGGTCGCCACGGTCAATAATTTTTTCGGTGCCGAACAAACCCGAAATAGTGAGCATGTTATGTTCATTGATGTTGTAATCAATACCAGTTTTTACGGTAGCAAAATGCGTGTTGCGGTTTCGCTTGGTTTGCTGCTTAATAATTGTTCCATCATCATACGTGCGCGTTACAAATTCATTCTTATTTAGTGTCTGCGTGTATAAATAATCGCCATTAAAAAAGAAGTTGACTTTGTCTTTACGGTAGTTAAACGAAAGCGATGGATTTACTTTTGGCGTAAACTGATATTGCGGACGAATGGTAGGATAATTTTGTTTACGCACCCATAACGAACCCAAGCCACCGGTAAGTCCTGCTTTGCCATTAAAGCCATCTTGCTTATTCTTTTTGTAAACAATATTGATGATACCCGCATTGCCATTAGCATCATACTTTGCTGATGGGTTATTGATGATTTCAATTTTATCAATAGCCGATGCCGGAATATTATCTAACCCTGATTGGCTGCCCATACCGGTTAAGGCGGTTTGTTTGCCGTCAATAAGTACGGTAATCTTATCGTTGCCACGCAGTTGCACTTTGCCATCCTGCACTGTTACACCAGGAAGATTTTGCATGCTTTGCAACACCGAACCACCACTTTGACTAATGTTATCGTCTATACTAAATGTTTTCTTATCCATTTTGATACTCACTTCATCTTGCTTGGCAGTAACCATTACTTCGTTAAGTGTAGTAGTGGCTTCAGCTAAATCAATGTTTGGCACTTCCATAAACTCGGAGAGCGTTCCTACAAAAAGCATCTGTCGTTTTGTAGTGTAACCCACCGAAGAAATTTCCAGCCAATAGTTGTCAGGCTTTACTTTGGAAAGAGTAAACCTCCCTTCTTCGTTAGTTATTGTACCTGTTACAAAGTCGGTATCTTTTTCTGTTTTCAGAACCACATTTGCAAAAGGCAAAACAGTTTTTGTTACTTTGTCTTTTATAGTTCCTGATATAGTAATGTTTGTGTATTGTGCTGTTGCTCTAAAAAAAGAAAATAGCATTAGTACGTGCAGAATTACTGCTCTTATATAGCGTATCATTAGTTTAAAATTTATGAAGCCGGAATGCTATTGACATGCTTATTCTATGCTAGAAGCTTAATTCTTCCAATCGGCAATAAACAAATTGGTATCGCGCGTGCCGCCATTATCGCGGTTGCTGCTCCATACTAATTTTTTACCATCTGGCGAAAACATGGGGAATGCGTTAAAAACGCTTTCGGTAGTAATTTGTTCTATGCCTGTGCCATCGGTGTTAATGGTGTAAAGCTGAAAGTCGTAACCCTTTTGCGATGCATGGTTAGAAGAGAAAATAATCTTCTTACCATCGGGAGTAAAGAAGGGAGCCCAGTTGGCTTTGCCCAGTTTGGTTACTTGTTTCAAATTGCTGCCATTAACATTGCAGGTGTAAATCTCCATGTTGCTAGGGGCTACAATGTTCTGTGCTAAAAAATCTTTGTATTCTTTTATCTCTTCTTCCGTTTTTGGGCGCGATGCACGAAACACTAACTGCTTGCTATCCGGTGAGAAGAAAGCTCCACCATCGTAACCTAAGCCGGTGGTAATTTGCTTTTGGTTTTTGCCATCTATATCCATTGTCCATAATTCTAAATCGCCACTGCGTGTAGATGTAAACACAATTTTCTTTCCATCAGGCGAAACGGTTGCTTCGGCATCGTAACCTTTGCTATCGGTGAGTTGCTTTACAATCTTTCCTTTTTTATCGGCAACAAAAATGTCGAAGTCGGCATATACTGCCCATAGATATTTACCAGGAATACGCGGTGGTGGTGGCGGACAAGAATCTGCTCCTAAGTGTGTAGAGGCGTAAAGTATATGTTTGTTATCGGGCAAGAAAAAAGAACAAGTTGTTCTTCCCTTACCGGTGCTTATCATATTCGGACGATAAGTAGAATCGCCTGATGCTTTCGCAATATCAAAATCAAATATCTGGTCGCACAGCAAATCCCATTTCTTGTTGGTTACCTGGCAGCTCAAATTCTTGCTATCAAAACTGAAATACGCTTCAGCATTATCGCCACCAAAAGTTAAGCGCGTTATGTTTTGCAAATGCTTCTTCTCTTCGGGTTGTGCCAAAAGAGTTGTAACAGATGCAAGCAAGAAAAATGTAAATAGAAATTTAGTGTTGTTCATAGTTGTTCAAATTAGCGTTTAAGCTGTCTCTTGTTCAGGTATTTTGTAAAAATCGAAGAACTACATTTTCCCGTAATTTATATCAGGATTTTTGTAATACTTAGGTAAAAAAAAAGCCCCGCAACAATTGCGAGGCTTTTTTGTATTTAAGTCCCCTTCAGGGGATTTAGGGTTTTACGCCTTTTTCTTTCTACTGATTAAATCAACCATAATAGGTGCAGCTACAAAAATAGAAGAGTAAGTTCCTACCAACACCCCAACAATAAGAGCGAAAGAGAAACCGCGAATAGCCGTTCCGCCAAACACACATAATATGATAGACACCATTAACACAGTAACGTGTGTAATAATGCTACGGCTCATAGTTTGGTTAATAGAATCGTTTACGTTTTGAACTAAAGAACGCGTAGGGTGCAAGCCAACCGACTCACGAATACGGTCAAAAATTACCACCGTATCGTTTACTGAGTAACCAATAATGGTTAACACAGCCGCTACAATGTTTTGGTCAATTTCAAGGGAGAACGGCATAATGTGGCGGAAGATAGAGAACACACCCAACACAATTACAGGGTCATGCACCAAGGCCACAATAGCACCGGTTGCATATTCCCAACGTTTGAAACGTATGAAGATGTATATAAAGATACCGCCCAAACCAAATAGTAAAGACCATAATGCACTTTGGCGAATATCGTCAGCTACAGTTGCACCAATTTTAATGGAACTCTTAATGTTCTTAGTTCTGAAGTTTTCCAATGTAGGAACTTCAGTAAATGATGAATGCAAGCCTTCGTAAATTTTTGCTTCTACAGTAGCATCGGCAGTAGCACCAGAATCAATTAAGTAAGCTGTAGTAATAGAAACCTGATTGTTGCTACCATAAGTTTTTACTTGTGGTATACCTCCAAGATTTTTCTCCAATGCGGAAGCAACTGCTTCCGTAGTTACATCTTTATCAAATTGAATTACATAGCTTCTTCCTCCTCTAAAATCTACGCCTAAATCAAACCCGTAGAATACCATTGAGGCAAAGCAGATAGCAAAAACTACTGTTGAGAAAATGTAAGTCAACTTCTTCTTACCCATAAAATCGAAATGGAAATCTTTGAATAAGTCGATTGTAAACTTGTTACCGAACTTAACATCCCAACCTTTATCAAATGCATAATCAAAGAATACTCTTGACACTAACACCGCTGTAAACATAGAAGTGAAAAGACCATACACTAACACGCGACCAAAGCCTTGAATAGGACCTAAGCCAAACACGGTAAGCACAATAGCAATAACCATGGTGCATAAGTTACCGTCAATAATAGCGTTGTAAGAGTGCTTGTAACCTTCATCAACCGCCAAGCGCAAACCTTTGCCACGGTGCGTTTCTTCGCGCACACGCTCGTTAATAATTACGTTGGCATCTACGGCCATTGCCAGAGTAAGCAATATACCAGCCATTGCTGCAAGGGTGAATGATGCACCGATAGAAATAAGCGCACAAATCAAAATGAACAAGTTCAACAACATAGCTATGTTGGCGATGATACCCGATGAACTGTAATACAAGGCCATGAAGATAAATACCAAGGTGAAACCAACTATTAACGAAAGTAAACCTGCCTTGATAGATTCTTTACCTAAGCTTGGGCCTATCACCTGCTCTTGAATAACCACCGTTTTAGCTTCAAGCGTTCCGCTCTTTAAAATGTTAGCTAAGTCAATTGCTTCTTCTAACTGGTCGATACCGCTAATTTGAGAACGACCACCGGCAATTTTTTGTTGCACGCGTGGTGCAGAGAATACGCGATTATCTAACACAATAGCAATACATTTCTTAACTGTTTTGCCGCCAACGTTTCCGTTTACAGCCGCTTCTGTCATTTTTTCCCACTTAGCCGAGCCAAGTGCGTTCATCGAAATGTCAACTTCAGGAATACCGTATTGGTCAAAGCTTTGGTAAGCATCGCTGATAACATCGCCACCAAGCGGAGCTTCTTGCGATGCAGGGTTTGATTTGATAGCAAACAAACCATACACGTTACTTTCTTTAATAGCAGGATGTGCGCCCCAAAGCAATTTCAAATCGCGAGGGAACGATGATTTTACTTCTTCGCGAGCCAACAAACGGTTGATGCGCGCAGTATCTTTACCAAATGCACGACCAACCATTGGGCCTTCTCCATATCGTTGGCTTTGTCCTTCGGTAATAATGTTCGGGTAAAGAATATCGAATAATGGATTTACATTTTTGTTAGAAGTATCAGCCTTTGCTTGAGCAGCAGAATCCGGTGTTGCTTTAGTTGTAGAATCGTTACCGAATAAAGCTGCACCGGCAGATGTTGAAGAATCTACGGTAGCTGTTACAGCAGAGCTATCAGCGGCAACAGTTTCTCTTTCTTTAGCTGCTAACGAAGCACGAAGTGTAGTATTAGCATCGCCTAAATAGTTGATTACTTCTTGTGTTTCGTAAGTATCCCAAAACTCTAATTGTGCGGTAGCTTGTAATAGTTTGCGAACACGAGCCGGGTCTTCTACTCCAGGTAATTCTAAAATAATACGACCGGTGTTTTCTTGTAACGAAATATTTGGAGAAGCTACACCAAATTGGTCAATACGAGTTTTAAGAACCTGGAAAGTGTTTTTAATAGCCCCGTCAAAATCTTTAGCCAAAATGGTTATTACCTCATCGTTAGTAGAAGTAATGCTGATTTTGCCTTGGTATTTTTCGATAGGAGCGAAGATGGCAGCCAACTTTGCGTTCTTATCTAGTTTCTCAAATTCTTGTTTAAAAAGTGTAAGGAAATTAGCCTGCGAGTTTGCTTGTGCCGCTTTAGCATTATCAATTGCTTTATTAAATACTGCATCGCGGTTGTTGTATGAAAGTCTGCGAAGAACATCGTCTTCGCTTATTTCCATAATTAAACTCATACCGCCTTTTAAGTCTAGACCTAAAGACAAGGAATGCTCGTTGCAGAATTTGTAGGTGTAAAAATCTTTAAAGCCCCAAACATTAATAATAGGAAGACTGGAAACAGAATCGAGGTAGTTTCTGCGGTAGATTTTGGTGAGTTCATCTACCGAATCTTTAAAAAGAATAGCTGCCGCTGGCGATAAACCCGCTGGTGCTGTTACCTTAACTGCGTTGGCAGCATAGGCATCGGCTTTGCTTTCAACACGTTTAGCCAAAAAGGTAAACGAAAGCTGAATAAAGCACACCACAATCAATACCCAGGTAAAGAATTTAATTACTCCTCTAAGATTCTGCATTTTGTTTTTTGTTTATGGTCTAAAATTAAAGCGCATACCGCTTTTTGGCGGGGCGGGCGCAAATATATAAGAATAGGTGATAAA
>CAMBIM010000182.1 GCA_945867505.1 Chitinophaga pinensis | reverse complement strand
GCACCGGCTTCGGCAATATGGTAACCGCTGATAGAAACGGAATAGAAATTCTGGACTTTGTTCTCAATAAAATACTGCTGCACATCGCCCATCATCTTCAGCGCAAACTCGGTGCTGAAGATACAAGTATTCTGCGCCTGGTCTTCTTTTAAAATATCCGCCTGCACCGTTCCGCGAACAGATGAGAGCGCTTTTGCTTTTAGTTTTTCGTAAACATCTGCGGGCAGCACATCGCTGCCACTTAAGCCTAACAGTTGTAAGCCCAGGCCGTTATTACCTTTCGGAAGTTCGCCATTGTATTGCGGCAATCCTTTCAGCTTCGCGCTTTCAATTTTTATGTTGTTCTCTTTGATATACTTCTCACATTCCTGGTCGATAGCTGCATTCATAAAGAAAGCAAGAATCATAGGAGCCGGTCCGTTGATGGTCATGCTCACCGAAGTTTTCGGGCTGCATAAATCGAAACCGCTGTAAAGTTTTTTGGCATCATCCACCGTGGCGATGCTCACACCGCTGTTGCCCACCTTGCCGTAAATATCGGGACGGTGGTCAGGGTCTTCGCCATAAAGCGTAACGGAATCGAAAGCAGTTGACAACCGAATCGCGGGCTGGTCGAGCGAGACATAATGGAAACGTTTGTTGGTGCGCTCCGGTCCGCCCTCACCGGCAAACATACGCGTAGGGTCTTCGCCCTCGCGCTTAAGCGGAAACACACCAGCTGTGTAAGGAAACTCACCGGGCACATTTTCCTGCAACTGCCAGCGAAGGATATCGCCCCAGTCTTTGTAACGCGGCAAATACACTTTGCGGATAGTTGTTCCGCTTAATGATTTAGATGTGAAAGGTAAATCCAAAACTTTATCGCGAACCTGAAAGGCAAAGGTATCGCCTGAATATTTTTTCTGCTTCTCATTCCACTCGGCAATCAGTTTCCAGTTTTCGGGAGCGAGTTTTAATTGATAAGCATCGAGCAGGGCTTTTACTTCTTCGCTGTTTTTAAAATCTTCTTTCACCCCGTTCAGCTGATACAACTTGGTGGCAATCGCACATTGCTCATTTACCCACTCATCGTAACGCTCATTGTTCTCCGCAATCTCCGCAAGGTAACGAACGCGAGCCGGAGGACTGATTTGCGATTTGGTAACGGTATTTTTTGCAGAGGTGTGTTTCACCTTAAAATCCACTTTCATCTTCTCGCTCACCTTATGCATCAGCAATTCGAAAAGATGATTGACGCCTGCATCATTAAACTGCGATGCACTGGTTCCTACCACGGGCACCTCTTCATCCTTAGCCATAAATATCTGAGGGCTGCGTTTGTATTGCTTGCGCACATCGGCTAATGCATCCAATGCTCCTGCCTTATCAAACTTGTTGATGGCAATGGCATCGGCATAATCGAGCATGTTTATTTTCTCGAGTTGCGTGGCTGCTCCGTATTCGGGAGTCATTACCAAAAGCGAAACATTGCAGTAATCAAGAATAGAGGCATCGCTTTGTCCGGTGCCTGCGCTTTCCAGAATAATGAAATCGAAGTGTGCGGCTTTGCAAACATCAATTGCTTCCTGCACGTGAATACTCAAAGCCTTATCGCTTTCGCGGGTAGCCAGCGAGCGCATATAAGCGCGCGGATTGGAAATAGAATTCATTCTAATTCTATCGCCCAGCAAAGCACCACCGGTTTTCTTTTTGCTCGGGTCAACAGAAATTACAGCGATAGTTTTATCGGTATAGTTCTTCAAGAATCTTCTAACGATTTCATCAGTCACAGAGGATTTTCCCGCACCACCGGTGCCGGTAATTCCAAGAACGGGAACTGTTGATTCTTCATGTTTAACTTTCGATTTGCCATTCTCGGCAAGCGTAATCAATTGAGCAATTGATTTCCATTCCTGCTTATTCAGTTTTTCAATTTGTCCGTTTAGTTTCGAAACGGTTTCGTAATCGCATTGCGTCACTACATCTTCAATCATTCCTTCCAGCCCCATTGTTCTTCCATCATCGGGAGAATAAATTTTTACGATGCCGTATTTGTGCAACTCTTCAATCTCCTGCGGGTGAATAGTTCCTCCTCCTCCGCCAAATATTTTAATGTGACTGCATCCGCGCTCTTTCAGCAAATCATACATGTATTTGAAAAACTCCACGTGCCCGCCCTGATACGATGTAATGGCAATACCCTGCGCATCTTCCTGAATGGCACACTCCACAATTTCCTGTGCGCTTCGGTTATGACCCAGGTGAATGACCTCCGCACCTTTCGCCTGCATAATTCTGCGCATAATGTTAATGGCCGCATCGTGACCATCGAACAGCGATGCAGCGGTAACTATTCTTACTTTGTTCTTCAATTGTAAACTCATGCGGTAAATTTAGAAGTTTGAGCCAAATGAAACGGAGAGGCAACCAAATGTAATTTGCCTTCGTTATTGTAACATGATAAAGCAAATTTCTCTCTTCCTTATTTTAGCCATCGGTATTTCTTCGGGCTGCAAAAAAGAAAGCATCAATCAAACTTTTTGCGGTGAACCAACTATTGTTGAGAGCACCTGCACGCTCGACTCCAACCAAATAAAGGCTCAAATTATAGGCAAGTGGAACTGGACACAAAGCATCAGCAGCTGGACTATGCAGAAAACAAATCCGTGCACCGATTCCATCAATCGCCAATATGAGTTTCAAACTAGCGGAACGGTTAAGTATTCAGAAAACGGAACGTATAAAAGCACCGGCACTTATTCTTTCGAATCAAGCTCCGGTTTTAAAATAAGAGCCAACGATACTCCTTCAACTTTCTGGCTGAATGGCTGGGTAAGCATCTGCGACAACTACCTTATCATCGATGATTCTCCGGTGGATGGCCCGAAAGATATTTATGTAAAAGCCCAGTAAGCCTACCGTTCCCAAAAACAGCTAAAATCTCTCGCTAACTTTAAAATAGTTAAGCGAATATTGCGGTCATAATTTACGTTTATGCCATTTAGCCAACACCGCAGAGGACATACCTTTTTCATGATTATTTTCTTTGTGTGCCTGGGTATTACCACCGAAGTTTTCTTTACCGCCTTTATGGCTTTGTTTAACAACGAACCATTTTGCAATAAGCCATTAGTAAGTATGACAGGTCATACCTATGTATGGATGGCTTTAATCTACGGGCTTATTCCTATTTTTGGTTTGCTATTTCACCACAATGTGGCTCACTGGAAAATCTGGTTACGATTACCCTTTTATGTAGTGCTGCTATATTTTGTTGAGTTTACTTCGGGTTATCTTTTGCGGGTTCTTACGGGTAGTTGCCCCTGGGAATACAAAGATGACTGGCATATTATGGGCCTTATTCAGCTTCAGTTCTTTCCTGCCTGGCTGTTTTTTACCTGGATGGTAGAGCGGCTGTATATTTTTATCAATAATCGGGTTGTTCAGTAATAAAAATCATTTTCTTTTCAGATTACTGCTTTATGTTTGCGCCTTAATTTTAAAACCACAAAATCTAAAATGTCTATCTCTCAATTCAATTTCCCTACCACTATCCGTTTTGGCGCTGGCGTTGTGAAAGAACTTCCAGAGTATTTAAAGAAGAATAACATCAGCCGTCCGCTATTGGTTACAGATCCGAATGTAGCGCAGCTTGGTTTTTTTAAAGCGATAGTTGATGATTTAAAAGCAAAAGGTTTTGCGGTTGAAACGTTCAGTAACATTCATAAGAACCCGGTGAAGAGCGATGTGTATGCAGGCAGCGATGCTTACGATAATCATAAGGCCGATTGTATTGTAGGTATTGGCGGAGGAGCAGGGCTGGATGTAGCGCGTGCTATTTTGCTCCGTATTAACCACCGCGAAGATTTATTTATATATGATGATTTGATTGGCGGTGATGTTTATGTAACTAACGATGTTCCGCATTTTGTGACTATTCCAACTACAGCGGGAACAGGAAGCGAAGTTGGTCGCAGTGCGATTATTGCCGATGACGAAACTCATCAAAAGAAAATTCTTTTCTCACCAAAGCTTTTGGCAAAGATTGTTTTTGCCGACCCTATGCTGACGATGGAGCTTCCGGGTTTCATTACCGCAGCCACCGGTATGGATGCATTGACGCATAATATGGAAGCATTCCTTGCAAAAAATTATCATCCTATTTGTGATGGTATTGCATTAGAAGGAATGCGCTTGATTTCTCTTTCGTTGGAGAAAGCTGTAAAGAATCCTGATGTAGAATCGCGCTCGAATATGTTACTCGCTTCAATGATGGGAGCAATTGCTTTTCAAAAAGGATTAGGTGTAGTTCACTCATTGGCACATCCGCTTTCAAGTTTGTTAGATACACACCACGGTTTGGCAAACGCAGTAAATATTCCTTACGGAATGAAATTCAACATTGCAGGCTTTGAAGATAAATTCAAACGCGTTGCCAGAACGCTTGACCTTAAAGATGAGAGCGGAAACGGAGTAGTGAATTATCTTTTCGATTTGAATACACGAATCAATATTCCGCATAAACTGCGCGACATAAATGTGAAAGAAGAGCATTTGGATACATTGGCAGATTTAGCTTTTGCAGACTTTGCGCATCCGAATAATCCAAAGCCTGTGAGTCGTGCAGATTTCAGAGCCTTGTATGCAGAAGCACTTTAAACGATGAGTAACAAAATCAAAATAGGACTTACGTTTACGGAATCCCGTTGGGAGAATTATCCAGCCTGGATAAAAGGCAATGATGAAAACATTGAACTGGTAGAACTGCATTGGGAGAAACACAACCTTGATGAAGTTTGGGATTTAGTAGAAGATTGCGATGGTATTGTGCTTACCGGTGGTGTAGATATTCATCCACGCTTTTATGAAAACGAACGTTTGGAATTTCCGAATGGAGATGGTAAGTTCAATGAAGAACGCGATGAGTTTGAAATGCATGTTTTTGAAACTGCATTGAACTGTAACTTACCTGTGCTGGCTATTTGTCGTGGCTTACAACTGGTGAATATTGCGCTTGGTGGAGATTTAGTTCAGGACTTAGAAGAAGCGGGAAAGAAAAACCACCGCAGAATAAATGATGTAGATGACGAACACGCTATTTCTATTTCAGAGAATTCGCTGCTTAAAGGAGTTGTTGGAGTTAATACCGGAAACATAAACGGAGCGCACCATCAGGCGATAGGAAGATTGAGTGATGAATTGATAGCTACCGCCACTTCGCCCGATGGAGTTATTGAAGCAGTGGAGTGGAAAGAAAAAGAAGGCGAAGCATGGATGTTGGCAGTTCAATGGCATCCGGAAAGAATGAAAGACAGGGAAACAAATCCTACGTCAAAAAATATCAGAGAAGCATTTCTAAAAGCAATAGCTAACCACTAAGAGCATTAAGGACACTAAGTATTTTCTAAATACACTTAGCGTAAGTGGCAACATTCTAAACTCATGATTACACAGAAATACTTAAATGATATTGCCTACAAAGTAGTTGGCTGTGCAATTGAGGTAAATAAACATCAAGGTCCCGGACTACTCAAATCCGTATATGAATTGTCTTTATTGTATGAGTTGAAGAAGGCGGGGCTAAAAGCAGAATCGCAAGTTCGAGTTCCGGTTTTTTATAAAGGCGTTGATTTAGGTGGACATTTAGTAATTGACATTTTAGTTGAGGATGAAGTTGTAGTTG
>CAMBIM010000181.1 GCA_945867505.1 Chitinophaga pinensis | reverse complement strand
GTTTATTATAGAAGGAGTAAAAACCACCATTCCTTTTCACATTGCTTTAATGGGTAACGAAGAATTCCGTTCGGGGAAGTTTGATACCGGATTGTTGGAGCGTTTCGATTATGTGAGTGCTATTAAGGATTTGGATTTGTAGGCTAAAGTTTGACTTCGAAACTCCCCTTTCACCTTTATTTAAGGTTTGTTTTGAAAATTGGGCTATGTATTTATATTTGCGTCCCTTTTGAAGAAAGGGGTGAGGGGCTATTGCTGAAGGTGACGAGTGAAAACCCTTTTTGGAGAAAGAGAATAGGGGCATAGTGCAATGGTAGCATACGGGTCTCCAAAACCCTTGATGTCAGTTCGAATCTGGCTGCCCCTGCAAAAGTAAGTAGTGTATAAAGAGTAGTAAGTAGTAACAAGAACACAACAAAACGACAATGGAAAAAATCACAACATACTTTCAGGAAGCTTACGAAGAGTTAGTGAACAAAGTAACCTGGCCAACCTGGAGCGAGTTGCAAGAGAGTGCGGTGATTGTTTTAATTACGGCTCTTATTATTTCGTTTATTGTATTGGGTATTGATCTTTCATTCAAAGAAGTAACGCAGTTGCTTTATAAAGCTATTATAAAATAACCCATGGCAGAAGGTAAAAAATGGTATGTAACCCGCGTAATAAGTGGGCAGGAGAAGAAGATTCGTGAGCATGTGCTGATGGAAATAAAGCGTGCTAAATGGGAAGCTATTGTTACTAATATTCTTATACCTACAGAGAAAATTTATACGATTAAAGCAGGTAAAAAGACAATTAAGGATAAAACACTTTACCCGGGTTATATCTATATAGAAGTAGAAGACAAGAAAATGACACAGGAAATGTGGATGACGGTTCGTCAGGTGCATGGTGTGTTGGGTTTCTTAGGAACTTTATCTCGTGCAGAAGAAGTGAAAGTGTTGGGTAAGGCAGATGAAATGTTAGATGCCGCTGAGACAATGGCAGAACCGTTTATTATTAACGAAGAGGTGAAGATTGTTGACGGAGCTTTCAACGACTTTATGGGAACTATTGAAGAGATAAACAATGAAAAGAAGAAATTGAAAGTAGTAGTGAAAATATTTGGGCGCAAAACACCGGTAGAGGTAAGTTTTATGCAGGTTGAGAAGATTGCATAAGAGGTAACAAACACAATAAATAAATTTCAATAATTAGTTAATAGAAATACAATGGCAAAGGAAATTCAAACATTCATCAAGTTACAGGTTAAGGGCGGACAAGCAAACCCGGCACCACCAATTGGACCGGCATTAGGTTCTAAGGGTGTTAACATTATGGAGTTCTGCAAACGTTTTAACGCGCAAACGCAAGACAAGCAAGGAAAAATTCTTCCATGTGTAATTACCGTTTACACCGATAAGAGTTTCGACTTTATTATCAAAACTCCACCGGCACACGCCTTGTTGATGGAATACACGAAGAAACAAGCAGGCTCTGCTGAACCAAACCGTAAGAAGATTGGATCGGTTAGCCAAGACATTATCCGCAGAATTGCAGAAGAAAAAATGCCGGACTTAAACTGCTTTACTATTGAAGCGGCTATGAGTTTAGTAGCAGGTTCTGCTAAGAGTGCAGGATTTAATGTAGAAGGATATTAATACCGGCAAACGGTAAGTAGCGAGTAGTAAGTGGTAACACAATTGCCTTTTACTACTAGCCATCAACCACTAGCCACTAACTATTTTTATAACGAGGGAGGAGTTCATTGCTCCAATTGACCTCAAAAAATTAAAACAATGAAACTTACCAAAAAAAGAAAAGCCCTTGCAGGCAAGGTAGACGCTAATAAGCTCTACACATTAAACGATGCTACTAAGCTCGTTAAGCAAACAACCACTTGCAAATTTGACGCATCGGTTGATTTACACATTCAGTTAGGAGTTGACCCTAAGAAGGCTGACCAGGCTATTCGCGGAACTACTGCGTTACCTCACGGTACCGGTAAAACAAAAAGAGTTTTGGTTTTGACTACACCTGATAAGGAAGCTGAAGCAAAGGCAGCAGGAGCCGACTATGTTGGTTTGGAAGAATTTGTTCAGAAGATTGAAACCGGCTGGATGGATTTTGATGTAGTAATTGCATCGCCAAATGTTATGGCTAAAATTGCGAAAATAGGTAAAGTGTTAGGACCACGTAACTTAATGCCGAATCCTAAATCGGGTACTGTAACACCGGAAGTTGGTAAAGCAGTAGGTGAGGTTAAGAAAGGTAAAATTGCTTTCAAGGTTGATAAATTCGGAATCGTTCATACTTCAGTTGGTCGTGTTTCTTTCAGCGCAGAGCAACTTAACGAGAACGCAGAAACGCTTCTTCAAACGCTTTCGAAATTGAAACCGGCAACGGCTAAAGGAATTTATTTTAAAGGTATCAGCATGGCTTCTACAATGAGCCCCGGCATTAATGTTGATTACAAATCGGTAGCTGGACTGTAAACCAAATCAATCACTTTATAACATTTATATAAAATGGAAAAGAATAAAAAGAACCAGGAAATTGCTGACTTAAAAGAAAAGTTCGGCAACTCACAATACTTCTACATTACCGATTCATCTACACTTACTGTAGAGAAAATAAACAAGTTCCGCAGATTGTGTTTTAACTCGGGCATTGAATACCGCGTTTCTAAAAACACACTTATCCGCAAAGCATTAGAGCAAGTAGAAGGCAACAACTACGAAGCACTTTATCCTTTGTTGAACGGACCAACAGGTGTTATGTTTTCAACTGATGGCGCGTCAGCAGCTAAGGTTTTGAAAGAATTTAGAAAAGGTAATGACAAGCCGGTATTGAAAGGCGCGTTTATCGACAGCGATATTTTTATAGGAGATAACCAAATCGAAGTTCTTGCTGCACTGAAGAGCAAGGCGGAATTGATTGGAGATATTATCGGATTGTTACAATCTCCTGCAAAGAACGTTATCAGCGCGCTTAAAGGTTCATCGGGTCAAAAAATTGCCGGTTTGCTGAAGGCGCTAGAAGAAAGAGCAAAATAATCACCCCTAAATCCCCTAAAGAGGACATAACGGAAAAAAGTCCCTTCATTTTTTGAAGGGACTTTTTTATTTTTCCGTTATGTGGCAGTGGCTTGAAAAATATTTCACGTTTACGCAAGGCGAGAAGACTGGAACTCTGCTCCTAATTCTGCTTTCTATTTTAACCTTTATCGTGCCTTCAGTATACTTCTACTTTCAACCGGTGGAGCATTTTGCTAATTCGAGTTATGATAAAGAAGTAGCAGCTTTTGTTGACGAATACAACCAACGCAAGCAATTGGCGCAAGCCGATACGTTAGGAGATTCATCTTCTTATAATTTTAATCCCTACGCAAATGTATACTTGAGTTCACAGTTTGCCAAAAGGGAGAAGAAAGTAATTGCGTATTTCAACTTTGACCCGAATAAAATTGGAGTGGCTGAATGGATGCAACTTGGTTTTAGTGAAAAGCAAGCATCAAGTATTGAGAAAGCAAAAGCGAAAGGTTTTAAGTTTTACAAGCCCGAAGATTTAAACCGTATTCATGTAGTGGGTGAAGAAAACTACAGCCGCCTTTCTGCATACATAAAAATTGAACCTACTAACTTCCCTAAGAAAGAATATGCAAAGACTGTTTACCCAGAAAAGAAAAAAGAAAAATATGCGGTAGACATTAACACAGCAGATTCTTCCCTATTTGAACAGCAACGAGGAATTGGCCCATCGCTTGCCAGCCGAATAGTGAAGTATAGAACCCGATTAGGCGGCTTTATATTGCCCGAGCAGATTAAGGAAGTTTGGAACTTTCCCGATAGCACCTACCAAAGTTTGAAGGACAGATTTGTAGTGAATGAAATTTCCTTAAAAAAGATCAATATTAATACCGCTGATTTTAAGACTATGGGAACGCATCCCTACATCAATTACACTTATGCCAAAGTGATTGATGCTTATCGTAAACAACATGGTAATTTTAAAGCAGTAAGCGATTTGAAGAAGATAGTGGTGATTAACGATAGTCTTTACAGGAGAATTGAGCCGTATGTAACGGTGGAATAGAAGCTTGTGAGACATTTACGTAACTTAGTTACATGAACGAACGAAAGACCCACTGGGATAAAATTTATACTAGCAAAAAGCCAAATGAGGTTAGTTGGACACAAGTTATTCCTAAAACATCATTAGAATTTGTGCAGAGTGCTAATCTTGATAAGTTAGCGAGTATTATTGACATTGGTGGTGGCGATAGCCTGTTGGTAGATTTTCTGCTCGATGAAGGGTACGTAAATATTTCGGTGCTCGATATTAGTGAGCAAGCTTTGAATAAAGCCAAGCTAAGGCTTGGTGAAAGAGCCGCTAAAGTAAATTGGATTGTAAGCGATGTTACCGAATTTCAACCAACGACTGCTTACGATTTTTGGCACGATAGAGCAGCCTTTCATTTCTTAACCACAGAGGAACAAATTGCAAAATATATTTCCACAGCTCGTCAGGCAGTTAAAGCAAATGGCATTGTAACTATCGGTACGTTTAGCACAAAGGGGCCTCAGAAATGCAGCGGACTTGATATTAAACAATACAGCGAAGAGACATTACTTAATGAGTTTATAAATGGTTTTGAAAAAATAAAGTGTGTAACCGAAGACCATATTACACCA
Organism: Chitinophaga pinensis; assembly: GCA_945867505.1. Classification (GTDB taxonomy): domain Bacteria; phylum Bacteroidota; class Bacteroidia; order Chitinophagales; family LD1; genus Bog-950. Next base: position 990 of record CAMBIM010000181.1, on the reverse strand, counting down.
TTTAACACCACACAGAATTTTCTGTTTTGCTGCCTTAGAAAAAAAGAGTAGTTTTTGAACAGAAAACAAAAATCCCCTCGCTTTCGTGAGGGGATTTTTCTATGCGGAGAAAGAGGGATTCGAACCCACGGTAGGCTCATCACCTACGACTGTTTTCAAGACAGTTCCATTAAACCGCTCTGGCATTTCTCCGTAGGCAAAAATAGAAAAGCAGAATACATTGCCAAGTTTGCGAGCGATAAATAATTTTTTTAGAAGAGAATGGTGTAGCTGTAAAACAAAATTAGCTAATCAGCACAATGGCCAATTAGCTAATTAAGATAGTACCCGGGAAGGGACTCGAACCCCCATGCCTTGCGGCACTCGTACCTGAAACGAGCACGTCTACCAATTTCGCCACCCGGGCAAACAAGTTTGACAACAGTCAAACAAACAGAGTTTCAGATGGCGTGAAAATAGAAGTTCAATTGTAATTGTAAAATCCTTTTCCGGTCTTCTTACCTAAGTGCCCGGCATCTACCTTTTGTTGTTGTATGCGGCTTGGGCGGAATTTAGCGTCCTGATGAAACGATTCGAAGAGGGAAGAAGTAACCGCAAAGTTAATGTCGTTACCTACCAAATCCATCAACTTAAACGGACCTAGTTTGAAGCCTGCACTTTCCATCAGCGCATCAATAGTTTCAGTAGTGGCTGACTTCTCTTCCAGCATCTTTAAACTTTCTACATAGTAATGTCGCGCTACCCGGTTTACAATAAAGCCTGGTGAGTCGCTGCACATAATAGGCGTTTTGCCAATGGTAATAGCAATTTGTTGAATGGTTTCGGCTACCTCTTTCGAAGTTTCGGCACCCGAAATAACTTCTACCAACTTCATTAAATGTGCAGGATTGAAAAAGTGCATACCCACTACTCGTTCAGGATTCGAAATGCTTTTTGCAATGCGTGTAACCGGAATAGAAGAAGTATTAGTTGCCAAAATTGTTTCGGCAG
>CAMBIM010000180.1 GCA_945867505.1 Chitinophaga pinensis | reverse complement strand
GCAAGCGTTCGTATTTCTCTGCCCTTAGCATCATACACTTTTGCGTTTAGCGTATAACCGGCTTCTGTAAATTTATAAATGATGTATGTAAAATCTTTCTCGCCATCGTTATCGGGTGTAAAAACTTCGGGGTCAATTTTTATTTCATCATCGTTAATGCCGGTTTCGCTAAACTGCGAATTACGAGAAGTGGGCGTAGCAAAACCAATGGTAGAAGCTGCGCTATGCCAGTTGCTCTTGTCTTGTGTGGGTTTGTTATAATCAATACGTTCCAGCGAAACCCCGTCTTCAATATCCAGCAAAGCAAAATGCCAGTTATGATCGTAAGACAGTGAATCAATAGTAAGACCGTTGTGATTCTTCAAAACACAAATGCTTTGGTTATCGTCAAAGTTTGGTAGCTGCGGAACTTCAAGCAAGGCATTTACATTCTCTACAAAATAGTTTTGCTGAATATTGGCAATGTCCTCCGTAAGCACAACATAAGTCTGTGGAAAGAGCAAATAAGTTTGAGCAGTAAGCGGACTTGCCTGTTCAAGAACAGTTGTAGGGTCGCTAATATCCTGTTCTACAACATCAACGGTTTTTAAATCAATCACTTTATTGCTGCGGTTATAGAGTTCTACAAAATCGTAGCCTGCGGTTTTGGGGTTGAAGAGAATTTCATTGATAACAATATCGTTCGGCTCTGCTATATCGGGCAATGCAAACTGAAAAGAGTAATCATCCATAATGTTACCAGCTGCATCTTTTACTCCCGAAATATTGAGCGTGTAAGTTGGTCCACTTACAAATGCCGTATTAAAAACAAGATTCACCAAAATGAAATTACCAGCTAAGGCAATAAAAGGATTGCCAATAGAATTATCTACTGAATAATTGCCAGTAGCTTGTGCAGTAGTTAAATCTACCGGTTCCGAAAACGTCACATCTATTAGAGTATTGGAGGCTACAGTTACGTTGGTTACTGTTGGCTTAGTCGTATCTGCTATAATATTGCCAATGCTGAAATCATCGAAGAAATAAAGATTGTAGCGGGCAGCAGTAGAATAATCGGCAACTACGCCAAAGTAGTTGGTTGTGGTAATAGTGTTATCAGTAAAACTTCCTTCGGCAGTAAAAGATGTGCCACCTGTTTTATCGGCATATACATCCCATGCGCCACCGGTGTGGCGCACTACGCGAATGCGAACGGTGTTAGAAGTTGTGCTGGTCATAATTCCGCTTACACCGGTAAATACTTTGGTGAGCGTAGTCCCGTTTTGTCTGTATATATCTAATGAGTCAGGTGCGGTTCCGCTTTCGCCAAACTGAATGAAGTAGCCGTTTAATGCTCCGTTTAAATCTTGTTGGTCGCTCGTTAAATAAATACGCACTTGGTTTGTAGAACTTGGATTAAAATCTAACCGCAATAAGAAATTCCATTCAGCAGAATCTATTAAAGTGGATGCCGTAGAAAGGTAAATTACGCTTGATGCCTGCGGACCGTTGGTGTTAAGCATATTGCCTGTAACCGTAAAATCACCTGCGTTGCCTACCCAGGTTGGAGCATTGGTAAAGTCTCCATCATCAAAATTATCAGTGAATTGCGCCAAAGAGAACAGCGGACACAATAAAAGGATGGTAAAATATTTAGGTAAAAACATTTTCATGTGGCTCTAATATAGATTTTATTCGCACTTTCAAAATTAAGTATAATGAAATGCTCATGATTCAGATTTGTATTGATAAACAAGTATGATGAGCATTCCATTTGACAATTAAAATATAAACAAATACAAATGAAAGTAGCCGTAGTTGGTGCCACCGGTTTAGTAGGCACAAAAATGTTGCAGGTTTTAGCCGAAAGAAATTTCCCCGTAACCGAATTAATTCCCGTAGCCAGCGAAAGAAGCGTGGGCAAGAAGGTTACGTTTAAAGATAAAGAGTATGCTGTAGTAAGTTTTCAAACCGCCTTGGATATGAAACCAAATGTGGCAATTTTCAGTGCCGGAGGTTCTACCAGTAAAGAACTTGCTCCAAAGTTTGCCGCTATCGGCTGCACGGTAATTGACAATTCCAGCGCATGGCGTATGGAACCGGGTGTGCCGCTAGTAGTTCCTGAAGTAAATGCACATGTGTTGACTGCTAACGATAAAATTGTTGCCAACCCTAATTGCAGCACTATACAAATGGTGGTGGTGCTTAAACCGCTGCACGATAAATATAAAATTAAGCGCGTAGTGGTTAGCACTTACCAAAGCGTGACTGGTACCGGTAAAAAAGCCGTTGACCAAATGATGAACGAGCGCGCAGGTATTAAGGGCGAAATGGCTTACGCCTATCAAATTGATATGAACGCGCTGCCGCATATTGATGTGTTCCTCGATAACGGCTACACCAAAGAGGAAATGAAAATGGTGCACGAAACCAAAAAGATAATGGGCGATGACAGCATCCGCGTAACGGCTACTACGGTGCGCATACCAACCATTGGCGGACATAGCGAGAGCGTAAACATTGAGTTTGAAAAGGATTTTGATGTAGATGAAGTGCGCGCCTTACTTGCGGCATCTCCAGGTATTGTTGTGGTAGATGATGTAAAGAACCTGAAATACCCTATGCCTATACATGCGCACGATAAGGACGATACTTTTGTTGGGCGTATCCGCAGAGATGAAAGTCAAGCTAATACTTTAAACTGCTGGATAGTTAGTGATAACCTGCGCAAAGGTGCAGCCACCAATGCGGTGCAGATTGCGGAGTATTTGTTGCAGAAAGGATTGCTTTAAATTTTAAACTCAAAGACCATTGCTATGAAAAACTTACTACTAACCTGCTGTGTACTGACCTTAATTTTTTCTTCCTGCAAAAAAGAAACAGGACCTGCCGGTGCGAATGGTGCAAATGGCAACGCCAATATCAAGTCATTCATTTTTACAGACCCCATTTCGTTCGGCTATCTGTTTACTGATACGCTGCCGGGGGTTACTTATTCCAGTATTGATAGTTCGCTGGTGCTGGCTTATGTGCAGGGTTACGTTTGCGCCAGTAACTGGTATACTGCGCCCGGCATAGGCTGTAACGGCTCTTATTCTACACGGGTGTTTACCAATAAGCTGATGAATAACCAAACTTTGTTTGTGCTGGAGCTGCGCAACATTGACGGCAGTGTTGATATTAGTATGACGGAAAGTGTTTCGAAACTGAAAGTGATTATTGCGCCAGTATCTTCTGTTGTTACGGGCAAAAAAGAGCAGGTAGATTTTTCGGACTACCACGCTACCTGCCGCTACTTGAATATAGCGGAGTAGGTTTTAAGCTTTTGCTTACAAATTCTTATCATTCTTTATAACCGAACCCGGGCCTAATTCTGCCGGTGCAGGTATGGCAGCCGGCTTATCGTTATCTTCTGCCAAATACCAGGTGGTAGTTCTGCCTAAAAACGACACACCTAAAATATAGCCGCGCAGCTCTAACAGGTTAGGGTCTTTCAAGGTCATTTTGCAGTTGTAGTAATTGCCGTGGCTGGGGTCGTATATTTTGCCGCTTACAATTTCTGTAGGCGATTTTTTAACCAAGCCGCTGATGATGGGCAAGCCTAACCACGGGCGGTGGCGTTTGGTTTCATCGGGGTTCTTTTTGTCTATAAGCGGTTGGCCTTTTACTATGCCGTTTTTCAACCACACTATTTTGCCGCAGTATTTGCCATCGGCAGCTAAATAAATTTGCACTTTGCTCTCGCCCCCTTCGGTATACCAAACTTTGCAGAACCGGTCTTGCGCTTGTGTAACTATTGCAAGGAGTAAAATGGCACTAAAGACGAGGGTGAATTTTTTAAACATTGATACTGAAACGGGATTTTGCTTTTTTATTTTACTAGAAGCGCACAAAATATGCCTCCGGCTCTTAATTCCTAATTAAAAGATGATACAGTTACGAATAATGGTTAGGGTTGGATTTATTTCTACCTTTAGAAAATGAAATTCTTCTACCGAAAATTTCTTACTGTATTTTTGCTTATGTTTTTTACTTTTAATGCAAAGGCGGTAAACGATACCCTAACTATGGGGCAAGCGTTTGATTGGAGTGTGGGAGATACTTTTGTTTATAAAGCTGAAAAAACTATTATAGAAATTATACCGACAGGAGGTGGCACTTCTACAACAAATACGTACCGCTCAAACGAAACTCCTGGCTTTGTTGTTGAATCACGCACTGATTTAAGCGATTCTATAATTTATGGCTATCGTTACTTTGATGATACTGTAGTAACAAACTTCCTTGTTCCCAACAAGAATCAACCGCTGACTTCGGTAACAACTGTTGATTTAGAATTAGGCTACTGTAGTTACTATGGGATTGGAAGCAATTTTTTATCTTTTGCAGACCCCGAGCTTAATCATTTGATAACTGATACTTCTTCATGGGCTATCCAAAACGCCTACCAAAGTTGTGCATTTACAGAAAGAGTGGGATTAAAAAATTGGCACTATTTTACCCCCACAGGTAATGGAAGTTATAATTGCCTGCTTAAATTGGTTTATTATAAATCCGCATCTAACGGCTTTATATATTCTGATATTGCCGAACAAACTCCTGCAGCCTCCTTCATCCTTTACCCCAACCCCGCCACCGATGAACTAACTATTACCACCGAAACCAACGAACCGGTTGACGTTTCTGTTTATGATATGCTGGGTAAACAACTGCGCAGTATTCCAAATTCTGCTGCTAATTCTATTCAGGTAAAAGTAAGCGACCTTTCTGCGGGTTACTATCTGCTAAAGCTTACCTCTAATCGCGGTATTTCCTCCACCAAGGGCTTTATTATTGCCCGATAATAGTAACCAACTAAACACAGATGCCATCACTTAAAGCGATGGCATCTGTGTTTAGTCGTTAAGTCCACTTTAGGGTTAGTCTTCCAACTCAATATCAAACTGCACTAATTCAATAAAGTCTTTTACACGGTCTTCAATTTCTTTGTGCGTAAGGTTGCGGATTCTTTCAGCACCAAATTTTTCTACACAAAAACTTGCCATAGCCGAACCGTAAATAATAGCGCGTTTCATATTATCAAAACTGATGTCGCGGCTCTTATCTAAGTAACCGCAGAAACCACCGGCAAAGGTATCGCCTGCACCGGTCGGGTCAAACACTTCTTCCAACGGTAAAGCCGGTGCAAAAAACACCTGATTGCCGTGAAACAACAATGCACCGTGCTCGCCTTTTTTAATAATCAAATACTTAGGCCCTTGCGATAAAATCTTCTTGGCTGCTTTAACCAAAGAATATTCGCCTGAAAGTTCGCGCGCTTCGGCATCGTTAATAGCCAGCACATCTATCTTCAACATTACTTCTTTCAACTTAGGTAAAAAGGCAGGAGTCATCCAGAAGTTCATGGTATCAAGCACCACCAACTTAGGGCGCGTAGGCAATTGCTCAATCACCTTCATTTGCAAATTAGGGTCAATGTTGCCCAGCAAAAGAATATCGCTATCGTAATAGCTTTCAGGAATAACGGGGTTGAATTCTAACAACACATTCAAGTCTGTAATCAACGTATCGCGGCTGTTCATATCCAAATGATACTTACCACTCCAGAAAAAACTCTTCTTGCCTTCTTTAATTTCAATACCGGTGGTATCTACCCCGCGCTTGCGCAGTGCTTCCAGTTCGGGCATATCAAAATCGTCACCAATCACCGAAACAATGTTTACTTTTTTGCTGAAGTA
>CAMBIM010000179.1 GCA_945867505.1 Chitinophaga pinensis | reverse complement strand
GTTTGCCCAAAATGGGGAATTTGAATCTTCAAAATCTGCCATGAACATCTTTGCTCCACTGTTCAATGCATTGATTATCATCTTGCGATCAACGGGTCCGGTAATCTCAACTCTTCTATCTTGCAAATCGGCAGGAATTGGAGCGGCAACCCAATCGCTTCCTCTAATGTCTTTAGTTTCTGGCAGAAAATCGGGAGTTTTTCCACTATCTATGGCTTTTTGTCTTTCTACACGCGCAGCAAGTAACTCAATTCTTCTTTTATTAAAATTACGCTGAAGTTTAACAACGAAGGCAAGAGCTTCCGGTGTAAGTATCTCAGCAAATTGCTCTGTTATTGGAGCTGTAATTTCTAAACCTTGAATGTTTGGTGTTGCACCCATCGCGAAAATTTCGGCAAGGATAGGAACTAAGTTTGAGAAAAGCAAAAAAGATTTGCGAATTTTCGCTATGTCAATATTTTCGCTTCATTTGCAGTAGAGAAAATTCGCCCGCAGACATATGGAAACAACGACAGAAGAGAATATTCGCATCATTTTTGGATTAAAATTGAAGAAATTAAGAACCGACAAAAAACTATCACTTCAACACTTATCTGATATGAGCGGTGTTTCGGTTTCGTATATGAACGAAATTGAAAACGGAAAGAAATACCCTAAACCGGATAAGATTAACGAATTGGCGAAAGCGCTTGAAACCACTTACGACAGTTTGGTTTCGCTAAAGATTAACAAAAATCTTACGCCTGTAGTGCAGGTGCTTAACCTTAAAATCATCAACGACTTTTTGTTTGATACGTTTGGGGTAGATAAAGGACTTTTAATGAGCATGATGGCGAATGCGCCAACTTCGCTTTCGGCTTTAATAAATTCGGTATTTGAAATTGCCCGTAATTATAATCTTCAGGAAGAACACTTTTATTTCAGCTGTCTTCGCTCCTATCAGGAAATGAATGACAACTATTTTGAAGATATTGAAGATGCAGTGTTGAAGTTTAAGGCTGATAATGGAATTGAAAACCCTGAAAAACTTTCATCGGCAGAATACGGACAGTTATTAAAGGACAAATTCAATTACCGTTTAGAAGAATCAGACTTTTCTGATTATCCAAAACTTCGCGGTTTTCGTTCGGTGTTTGTAAAAGGCGAACAACCAACCTTGCTTTATAACAGCCGTTTAACCGAACAACAAAAGATATTTCTGTTTGGAAAAGAACTGGGCTTTGCTTCTATGAAGATTGAGAAGCGCCCTATAACAACATCATGGTTAAAAGTAGAATCGTTCGACCATGTAATGAACAACTTTAAGGGAGCATATTTTGCACAGGCTTTGCACATCAACAAAGATTTACTTATAACGGATTTGGAAAACTTCTTTGCTCAAACCACCTGGCAGCCGGAGTTATTAGTAGCATTGTTAGAGAAGTATAATGCATCTCCGGAAATGCTATTTCAACGCATTGCTAACTTGTTACCGAAGTATTTTGGGTTCAACGAGCTTTACTTTATCCGTTACAGCAGCAAAGAGCCAGCAAAGCACCTAAAAGAGATTTCGAAAGAGTTACACTTAAGCCGCAACCAGGTTGATTTGGAATACATCATCAACGAGCAAAACTACCGCAGATGGATTACTAAAACTACGGTAAAATACCTTGACAATAAGTTTAATGAAACCGATGGTATGAAAACCTTTGCCGATGCGGTAATTAGTCAGAACAGCGATAAAGAAGACTACCTGACCATCTCTATTCTTCGCCCAATGCCTGAATTGAACAACAATGCCAATTCTGTGACCATCGGTTTTGTATTAACCGATGCCGTGAAGAAGAAGATAAACTTCTTAAACGACCCAGCATTGAAGTTTGAAAAATTCGGGAACACCAACGATTTTCATTACGAAACACCTTATGCCCTTCGCAAACTGCGCGAAGAAGAAGTGAAGATGGCAGAATACGGAAGACTAGCTAAAGAGTTAAACTTGAATGTGCCAGTTTAACAGGCTCCTAATTCAAGAATCTTAAACCGCTTTAGCAATAGGATCAAACACCTCAATTTTAAAGTCTGGACTTTGCTTTACCTGCACTACTTTTTTAGTTAAACTAAAGTAGAAGATGGAGCCTTTGCCCAATTCGCTGTGCAGCCACATTTTGCCACCGTAATTGCTTACAATTTTGTTGCAAATAGCTAGCCCTATACCGGTTCCTTCGTATTCACTTGATGAATGTAGGCGTTTAAAGATTTCAAAAATCTGCTCCGTGTATCTTTCTGCAATACCAATTCCATTATCGTCAACGCTTATGATGTATTCATATTCATTCTCTACACAATCAACCTTAACTTTCGGGTGCGTGTTCTTGTTATACTTTAAAGCATTACCTATTAAGTTACTGAACAGCATATTCATGTGTGCCGGTGCTACCTGAACCTTAGGCAAGTTCGAAAATTGTATATCCGCATCGGTTTTAAAAATCACATCTTCTGCCTGGCTGATCACCTCTTTTAAAACCTTATTTAAGTTGGTCAACTCCGTTGGCTTATCCTTATGATCAGCAAGAGAATACTGATAAATATCGTGGATTAATTGATTTAAATGCTTTACTGATTTAACTGCGTGCGCAATCATACTCACAGAATCTTCATCTAATTTACCAGCATTCTTTCTTGCCAATAATTGCAGATAAGAGGTTATGTTTCTAAGCGGACTCTTTAAATCATGCGAAGTAGCATGAACAAAATGTTCTAAATCAGCATTCTTCTTTTCTAACTCGTGCGCATACACTTTCAACTGCTTTTCAGCTTCTTTCACATCTGTAATATCAAGTGAGTAGCCCACTAAGCAAAGCAGTTCTTTCTGTTCGTTGTAAATAGGCGATGCTCCCTTAAGGGTATGGCGCAACTTTCCACTCCTGTCCACTAAAGTTTCTTCCATTTGTATAGAAGTTCCCTTTTCTAGAGCCTGCTGCAAAATTCGATCTCGGTTATTTGCTATGTCTATACATAAACCACGCTCTGTAAAGTAAGCTGTACTTGTTTTACCAATTAACTGTTCACGAATTTCCGCGTTACCAATAGCAGCACTATTGATATAAGAATACTTCAATTCCTTATCAAAAGTTACAATTTCAATTGGTATTTGCTCTAATAAACGTTCATACAGTTTTTTCTGTCCTACCAGTTGCGCTTCATTAACGCTAGCTTCCTTTTCGTAGCGGGCGTTCTTATTGTAAATTAAATAAAGTAATGCTACCATGCTTAAAAGCTTTACCGGCTCGGTAGTTTTACTTACTTGTATTTGTTCGGCTACCGTTACCGCGTAAGAAGTAATGTAAGGTGCAATAAAATGATACAAAGCAAACGGCAAAATACTTACTGCCACACCCCCAAAAATAAGTTTACGATTTTTAATCTCGAAGAAGTAAAGCGGAAGCAGGGCGGTGAGTAAAAGAAAATCAATAACATGTGTGTGCTCACCCAAAAACACCGCCATGGAAACAGTGTTGTAGTTAATAAGAACAATAGCAGATATTTTGCCCACGTTTACATGCCCCTTCCAAACCAAAAACCTAATAAGTAATAAACCAAGCACAAAAATAGAGGTCATTAAAGCCGAGCGCTCAAGCCCGTTAGAAATATGAGAGACCAAACTCAATATTTGAATTAGAAGCAGAACAATTAAACCTCGATTCAAATCAACAAGTTCTCTCCTCTCCATATCGGTTTGCGCAAAGCGAATACCGGTGTTAGATAAGTACCTACAGAATATGGAAAGAGAAGAAAACATGCTTCCGTTTACGGCAAAGCGCAGCGCAAGGCTGATTTTGCTAATTTGTCAATGACAAAACGGGCTTTGTAGTATGCAATTATTTTACATAAACACTTTCCAGAAAGTCATTTTCGTTAGCTTTTATCAACTCCAGAATATCGAGCTTTGTTTGTTCATCTAAATGCAAAAACATATCTCGACCTCTGCGAATAATTTCTCTACCCAGCTCAATAGCTTCAATTTCATTAGCACTGTAAACATCTTTCTTAGCATACATACGTTGCAGCACATCATCCATAATGCTAATGGTTTTGCCCAACAAGTCGGTATTAGAAAAAGCGTAAAACAGATTGCTTACTTCATCAATAAATTTTTGTAATTGCGGCTTGGGAATAGATTGCAGACAGACATAAAACTGATCATCGCTTAGCGGCACGGTAAACTCATTCTTGATTGCACCTGCCAACAAAGAGTTTTCAAAATGCTTGGCAGAAGTATGAACTTCCAAAGCATTCAACCCGCTTTTGATAGCCACTGGAAACTGAAAACCAAATCGAAGAATTGCGCTTCCTATATTCCCCAACAAGTCTGTAATTCTGCCAGGATGCAAAACATATTTCTGTAATTCTTCAAAAGCAGCATCTAACTTTTCGCGTTTTGCGGCCTCGGGATACAGGCTTTCTAAGAAATACTTCTTGAGTGTATCAACAACTTCTTTATTAATGCTCTCCGGCAATTCAAAACCTTCAGCAACTGTTTTATAATCGTAACGCTTTTCTACCACTTCGCGGTATTTACCTATTAAGTGGTATTTCATTTCTATATCTGCCGGAGTGCTTTTTGCTTTTGTTTTCTTTTTAGTAGCCATGTTAAACCGTAATTTTTTTCGTTATACAATTGTATAAATTTCCTTTTTGCAAAATATGAACGCGCAAATCTTCTAACGATATGGGTGAACCATCTTTAATGGTTGCAATGTTGCTGTAAAGAATGTTTGAACCGTCAACAATCATTACTGCACCGCTACCAATTACTTCCAGTTCATCGCCTTTGGTAATTATTACACCTGTATCCTCACCTAAACCAATTCCTATTTTTTGTGGGTGAAGTGCTACCATTTGTGCGAGTCGAGTAAAGCGTCCGCGCTTGTTTACGTGCGAATCAATAATTACATCTTCTACAAACCCCAAACCGGTGGCGTTTTTTACTTCGCCTTTTAAAAGCGAATAAGCAGAGTTACCATCGCTTATCATTACATGGCTCATTGCCATTGCACCGGCACTTGTTCCTGCTATTACAAAACTTTCGTGCTGATAACGACTCTTCAGTATTTTAAAAAAAGACGAATCGTGAAATACAGAAGTGATTTTACTCTGGTTGCCACCGCTGAACATAACTACCTGACACTTTTTTAAGCGGTCAATTATATCTTCGTTATCGGCATCTTTTGCTTTGCGAATGCGCATGTGAAACACTCGTGTGCAACCCAATTTAGTAAAGGCGTTCAAGTAGTTTCGCCAAACTTCACCGGGTATGGAGGAAGCGGTAGTTACCACTTCAATATGAACATGCTTACCGCCTGCTTCATCAACAATACGTTTCAGCACTCCTAATTCTGTATAATTTGGATTGTTTTTATGAACTGCAAATAAGTCTCTGTCAGTTCCCTTATCTTCCGCTCCGCCTATCGAAATCAGTTTCCCCTTTGGTATCATGTAGTTGGTATAGTCAATCGAAAATCAATAATTGAACAGCATTACAAAAAGAATTTTTCAACAAAAGCTAAGTAAGGTTTTACATTGACTTGTCGCTTTCTTTTTTTATTAGCCGAAAATGCAATCCAAATGATTTCATACAACCCAAAGGAATGGTTCTCTTTTATTTTTCATTTTCATAAGTCGGATACTTTCCGAACCCTGTTGCCGATGATAATTGCCATTTGCATTTACAGTGGTGTGGTATCTTGG
>CAMBIM010000178.1 GCA_945867505.1 Chitinophaga pinensis | reverse complement strand
AGGCAGAGAGCGGAATTACTGTTCCAACAAAAAAATTCATTCAGGTCTTGCGAAAGCGATGCGATGAAACGGGAACGCTTTTAGTTTTTGATGAAGCGCAAACCGGTTTTGGCAGAACAGGAAAGATGTTTGCGTTTGAGCATTATGGTGTAGTGCCAGATATTTTACTGCTGGCTAAAGCTGTTGGTGGAGGAATGCCGCTTGGCGCGTTTATTTCATCTAGAGAAAAAATGAGTTCGCTTGCCGAAAACCCAGTACTGGGGCACATCACCACCTTTGGCGGACATCCGGTTTGTTGCGCTGCGGGCTTAGCGGCTCTTAATGTTTTGGTGGAAGAGAATTTGACCGAACAAGTTGAAGCAAAAGGAAAACTGTTTGATACATTATTGGTTCACCCGAAAATAAAATCTAAAAAAGGCATCGGGTTAATGATGGCTTTAGAGTTTGAAAATTTTGAGCAGAACAAAAAAATAATTGACCACTGCATTGAGCAAGGCGTGTTGACCGATTGGTTTTTATTTGCTCCACATTGTATGCGCATTGCTCCGCCTTTAATAATTACAGAAGAAGAAATAAAATTTGCTTGCAACATAATTCTCACTTCCATTGATTGATTTTAAAAAACATTTCATCACTTTTATTTCGTTAATTCTTCTGCTTTCTGCCTGCAAAAAAGAAGAGATAGAATTGCTTACACAAGAAGTTGACAGCCATACCAACTATCAGTTACACGATGTGTTTTTTGTTGATGATTCTACCGGTTATATCTGCGGTGGAAGTAAGTATGCCATTGGTATTTTTTTGAAAACAAAAGATGGCGGCAAAACTTGGTCGGTGCCGGATTCTATATTTCCTAAATGTGCATATGCCAATTTTTTCTTCAATGCGCAGGAAGGTTTTGTAGTTGGTTACGATTCGTGGACGGGCTATACAAACGACACCGCAAAAACTTTTGTTACCGGTACCGATATTTATTCGCCAACTAACGCAGTTGCATATACCGACCGATTGCACGGTGTAAAAGTTGGTGGCGATGGTTACGCCAATGGCTATATTTCAGCCACCGTTGATGGTGGACTTAACTGGACATCCACATTGTATCCAAACAATTTTATGGCAGTTGAATTTGCCGATAATACAACTGCTTTTGCATCGGGCTTTGGTGTAATCTATAAATCTAACAATGCAGGGCAAACGTTTAATCCGCTTGATGTGCGGGGCGATTTTTTTATGGATATGCATTTTGCTACACCTCAAGTTGGTTACTTTGCCGGTTATCAAGGAGTGATTTTAAAAACTTCGGATGGTGGAAATTCTTTCAAAAAAATACGTGCAGGCAATCAACCATTTAGCAAGCGTGTGCATTTTGAAACTATAGAGTTTTGGGATACTAACATTGGTTATGCAGCAGGCGATAACGGCTATTTAATTAAAACCGAAAACGGTGGCGACACCTGGAAAACAGTAAAACAATTTACCAGTTCAAACTTGCGAAGCATTCATTTTTTCTCAGCAACTTCAGGAGTTATAGTGGGCGATAACGGGAAGATATTTCTGTTTAACGGCTAATTACAGCTTATACAAATCATACTTCTTACCTATATAAATCCGGTCTGCAGTTTCAGAAAGTTTGTCTCCACGTTCACTTGCCTTTGTTATATAAAACCCGGTTGTGGCGGTTTCATTGGGCATACAAATTATTTTATTGTAATACCGGTTTAGGTTTACACGCAAAGCCCAATCGCTATACAAACTCCAATCGGCACGAATCACATTTTCATTCTCCGTCAAGGTTTGAATTTTTTCAATGTCGGTTAGCACTTCTTCATAACGCGAATAAGCACCTCTGTTTTTTATAGAAAGACCTATACAAAAAACAATTACAAGAACACAAACAAGCCTCATACCTTGCGCCAATTTTTTATTGATAAATTTACTTTCTACCCATTTTATAAATGGGAGAATTAAACAAGAAAAGCCAACCACAAACATCGGGAGCGATGGCAGCAAATAATGTTTGTTCTGCTTGGTACTTAACATAATTGGAGCCGAAGCCGACAGGCCAATTGCAATGAATGCAAGTGCAGCTTTAAAAAAAGATTTATCGGTTATCGATTCTTTTCTGCTTATAAAAAAAGAAACTGCTGATAATAAAAGCAATGGCGAAAGTGCTATAAGCAATTGAACAAGAATTGTAAAGTGCGAACCGCCTGCTGTTGATTGCTGAGTTAATACCGGTAGCAATTGCACCTCCAAATAATGCTGGAGAAAGTTCTTTGGTGCGGGCATTGAAAACACAAATGCAAAGATTGCAGCAGTTGCAGCAACCTGAATTAGCATATACGCTAATGATTTCTCCCAGCTAAAATTTTCTTCTGCCCATACAAAAAAGAAGGGAACAGCAAGTGGAAATAATGCAACCGGACCTTTAGTAAGCATTGCCAAAAAAATTAAAGCCCCGCCAGTAATTGCATACAAAAACAGGTTTTCTCTTTTCCGCATAAAAAGCAAAAACATAATAACCGATATGGTGGTAAAAATGCTCATGGTATTTTCCATCAAATTGCTGGAATAACACCAACTGGTTAGCGGCACTACAAGCAGAAGCAAACACGGAAGCCACGAATACTTTTCTATTTCTGCTTTTTGAGCAAAATAAATTTGCCAAACCAATGTAATAAGCACAAGCTGAACAAGCGCGGTAAAGAGCGAATACATTTTTTCTACCCAGTAGTAATCGCCAATTACCCTATACCACAGAGAAAGAAAATACGAACTCAATTGCGGGTTATCCCAATAGTCCGGGTTCGCGTAATCTGCCGTTTGCGGATTCCAAAAACTGCCTATGCCCTGCACCATATTATGGGCAAACAGTGCGTTATACACACCATCCATAAACATGCCCTTAGCAAAAAGGTTAGGCAGCCAATGCAGTGCCGCAATAGCAGCAATCAAAAAAAATGGAATCGTAATTTTTCTCACTTTAGATTATTAAAAAGCAACCCCCACATTAGCTTCGTAAAACTGTGCCACCAAAAAATGTGACTTTAAATTGCTGCCAATAAAAAATTTAGTTCGGTTGTTTTTTGTTTGAGCAAAGTAATAGTTGAACCCAATTTTTACATACACGGGTGTTTCCTTCTTCGGGTTAAACACATACGCACCGGCAATAAAAAACAAACCTACTTTGCCCAACACTATTTCATCACCTACAAACAAACTTGCATTTAATGCCATTGCCGTTGGGCTATATTTAGTCGGGTTTTCATAAAATATAATTCCATCGTATGCGGCTTGGCTAAACTCCATTGATGCACCCACCAAAATTTTATTGGCAACACTGGTGTAGCGGGCATAGTTTACCGTGCCCACGTAAGTAGGAAATTTAGGACCGCCATACGTATTCTGCTCGCTAATGGCAATTCCAAATTTTATCATCACCTCGTTTTTCTTTACCGGCTTAGAAAATTTATCTCGATTGTATTTAAGGTCTTTGCTGGTTTTAATAAAGTAACGAACACTAACTGCCAATGCCGGAATGTTCACCCCTAAATTTGGTTTTTGAATACCGGCATTTGAATAGTGAGTAAACGAAACCCCAAGACCAACTTGCACATTCGGGTGTGGTTTAAAATCTAAACCAAGCCGCAATTGATCAACCGAATTTATCAGCGAACCAATAGCGTTGTTTTCAGGGTTCTTTACAATGTTGAAGTGTGTTGGCGTTATGGCAATACCCGAACCGGCTCGCACATAAAAATCGACAAACCTGCTTCGCACAATCCAGAATTTTGCAACCGCCATAAAAAAATAAGCATTGCCAAAAACTTTTTGATCGGCATTGCACGAAACTGAAAAACTACCCCTCAAGTCGGGATAGTGCAGCTTGCGTTGCCAGGCTTTTTCGCCTAAAGTTTGTTTGTAAAAACTCAACTCAGTAGTATGCGTAAAGCCTGTAACGGGTGCTTTAAATTTATTGTTATGAGGAATAATTTTGCCAAAATTATAAGTAGCCTCAAATGAAAACTTACCAATTTTGCCAAACCGGTCATCGGCTTTAGCAGCAACAACAGAGAAAATGAAAATAAGGAAATAAATTTCTCGCACAGGTCGAAAATATTATAAATGACGAAGCTGTTTTGCCTTCCTCCAGCAATTATCCAGATGGTCATCCACTATGCCTACTGCCTGCATAAACGCATAGCAAATAGTTGAACCGCGAAACTTAAAACCGCGCTTGCCCATGTCTTTACTCATGGCATCGCTGATTTGTGTTTTGGGTTGAATATCTCTTAAAGTTTTAAGCGAGTTGCGCAATGGCTTACCTCCCACAAAACTCCAAACATATTTATCGAACGAGCTAAACTCTTTTTGAATTTCGATGAAGCGTGCTGCGTTGTTGATAGCCGCACGAATTTTTAATTGATTGCGAACAATGCCTGTATCCTGCATTAAGGCTTCGTATTTCTTCTCGTCATACTTGGCTACTTTCTTTACATCAAAGTTGGCGAATGCCTTACGGAAGTTTTCGCGTTTCTTTAAAATAGTGAGCCAACTTAAACCTGCCTGAAAACTTTCCAGCACTAAAAACTCAAACAATACTTTATCGTCATGTACCGGAGTTCCCCACTCTTCATCATGATACTTCACATAAATAGGATCACTCAAACACCAGCCGCAACGAACTTTGCCATCGGTAGGACCTAGGTATTTTTTTATTGCCGGAGATTTTTTCTTTGTTGCCATTGTATTAGTATTTAAGTCCATTGGGAGATTCAGATACTTACCGCATCATATCAAACCGCTGTGTATCGAGCCGTAAAAAAATAAAAAGAAGCACCGTGAACGAAAGCAATGCCGAGCCGCCATAACTGATAAACGGCAAAGGAATACCAATAACCGGAGCTACGCCAATCACCATTCCTACATTCACTAAAAAGTGAAAAAAGAGAATAGAGGCTACGCAATAGCCATAGACCCGGCTGAATTTTGAACGCTGCCGTTCTGCCAAAAACAGAAGCCGGAAAAACAAGCCAACAAAAAGAAGAATAATAAAAGCACTTCCTAAAAATCCAAACTCTTCGCCCAGCGAACTGAAAATAAAATCGGTGCTTTGCTCGGGCACAAATTTGAGTTTCGTTTGTGTGCCCTGCAAATATCCTTTACCTGCTATTCCTCCTGAACCAATGGCAATGATAGATTGTTTGATGTTCCAGTCTTTACCTTCCTGCACTTGTCTGCCCAACAAAACATTTATACGATCTTGCTGATGCGGTTTCATTTTGTTGAAAGCATAATCAACCGAAAAAATATAGCCTGAGGCTAAGAGCCAAAGCCCCAGTAAATACCAAATCAGTTTCTTATTCCTCCGCGAAAAATAAATAATGATGAGTGCCACACCGAACAACACACCAACCAAAACATACTTTGAAACTATCAACGCGAACACACCCAATACCGCTACCGATGCGCCAATGATTAGAAAGTAACTTTCCAATCCTTCGCGAAATAAAACCAAAGAAAGAGCAAAAAATACAATTGCAGAACCGGCATCACCTTGAATTAATACAATAGCCATTGGAACCACTATAAATGCAAATGCTTTGATTTTATCTTTCCATTTACGTATATCTACATTCAATCCGCTCATAAATTTAGCGAGTGCCAAACTCACTCCAAACTTTGCAAACTCCGATGGTTGCATGGTAAACGAACCTAGTCGAATCCAGTTCTTTTGGTGGTTGATAGAAACGCCTATAAACATAACTGCAATAACCAAGAGCAACACCATTACACCAATGGGGTATGATAG
>CAMBIM010000177.1 GCA_945867505.1 Chitinophaga pinensis | reverse complement strand
AATGGAAAATTACCTGCGGGTGGAAGTTTTCCGGAAGGCTCGTTAATTGTAAAAGAACTTTATGATTCGCCAACCGGAAGCTTAAAGTTATTGGCGGTAATGGAAAAGGCAACCGGAAACTCAGCAGCCGGCAGTAATTATTTATGGGCAGAGCTTGAAGCAGACGGCAGAGCAGTGTTCTCCACTTCTAAAAAAGGAAATGGTTGTATTAGCTGCCATAGTGCTTCGGGCAACAGAGATTTAACCAGATTGTTTGAGTTGTTTCCTTAAACTTTACAACCGGAAGAGTTGGCGTTTACGGTGTTCAGGTCTTTATCTTTTGCGTTGGCATCTACCTGATTAAAACCGGTGCTTTTGCCCCAGCCGAAAACTTTTTCGAAGAAGCCCATTAACCGGCTGTCTTTTACCAACGAGAGAAAATAGTCTTCATGCTCGCGCTCTTTAATTCCCATTTCGTAGAGAATTTTATCGTGTTTGGTAATGCCCGCTTTGTTGAAGTAATCTTTCATGCGGATGTATTCGCACACGTTACCGCTCTCTAATCTTCCCGCAAAATAAATAGGCATAAACCAGCCGATGACATAACAGCTTGCTCCAATGGTTCTGCCGATGATGTGAAAGCGCAACTCATACCATTTAGAAACCGGAATGTTATACTCATTCATTATCTCCAGCACTTCGCGCCTGTGGTTCCATTCATCCGTCTCAATCTGGTTGACTGTGCGTTTTACTTCTTCGTTTTTAAGCGAACCGGCATGACCGATGTAAGCAAAGGCAGCGGCTTTCTCGGCAGAGTAAGCCATTTGTAAAAGGTCGGTAAGTTCGGGTTGAAGCTGCATGGTTTGAAGCTGTGCAAATGTATAGAGCTAATCAGGAAGACATAAAATAGAGAACAAAATCTTCGAATTAAAACAATAAAGATTTAGCTGGCTTGCCAAAATCAAACCGTTTATAAAATTCATATTGTCCAATTTCCGGATTGAATTTTCTGATAGTAAGATTATCGCAGATAAATTTTATATCGAAGTTTCTATTGCTGAATAATTCAATTGCCACATTTATCTGTTCAGGAGTTAGCTGTCGTCCAATTGACATGTGTGGGTCGGTTGATTTGCCATCGGGCTGAAATGGTTTCCCCTTTTGAAACTGTTTCATTATAGGAATCAAAATCTTCTTCGAAGTTTCGTCTGAGAAAAGACAAAATGCCTTTTGATACGGGTCTATTCTATTCAGATGTACTTCGAACGCAGATAAATGGCTACTAAACTCTACTAAATATTTTTCCATTGCCTCCAACTTCACACCGCTATGAACGAATTCAAAAAATGTAATGTGCGCTTTAGAATTCACGCTATGATACCAGTCAGTTTTTTCTTTTAGCTCTAACTTTAATCCGGCAACATAATCCACCACAACATTTGGCGGGCAAATCCCAATCCAATATTTATCGCCTTTCATTTTCATTCTATCCATTCAAACAAAAATTTCTCTTCGTATTCAACATTAAATTTAGTTAGCATATCGGTGTATTCTTCTTTAAAAGTTTTCTTTCTGTGGTGTTCCTTTTGATTCATAATATATCCAATCACATTATCTAATTGTGAATGACTGTATGAAAACGCACCATATCCTTCCTGCCAATTGAACTTGTGTTTGCAGAGTTTGTTTTCGACAATAAATTCATTGGAAGATTTTTTGACTTCACGCACTAAATCTGAAAGACAGCACGGAGGTTTCATGCCAATGAAAAAATGAACATGGTCGGGCATGCCGTTGATGGCAAGCATTTTTTGTTCTTTGTTTTGAACAATAGCGGTGATATATTGATAAAGCCGCTCTTCCCATGTTTCGCGAATTAAAGCATCGCGATGTTTTACGGCAAAAACAATTTGAATATAGATTTGAGAATACGTGCCGGGCATAGAATATATTTTAGTCCGCTAAAAATAAAATTTGTATTTCATCCCAAATGGATGACAGGTTTATAGAAATGAACCAATATTTTTCGATGCCGAAGGTGTCGTACAAGCATTGACAATTGCGTTTCGCTTATATTGTTTTTTGTTCGACCCCTTCGGGGTCGGACTTACACCAGATTATTTTTTTCTATAAACCTTAGATGCCTTCGGCATCAAATACAAAATACATCAATCAATTATTCCACACCAAATTTGTATTTACCCCGAAGGGGTAATAGGTTTATAGAAAAATCAACCCAGAAATTATACGATGCCGAAGGTATCGAACAAAATTATCCAAACACCACCCCGCTCAACTCACTCAGCTTTTCATCTCCTTCTTTCATAGTCCTCACCTTCTCAAACGTAAGCACTAAAAACTTTTCGGTTTCGCGCAGGTAAATGCCGGTGCGGTGCTGCTGCACGTATTCCATTATTTTGCTGAACACGGTGCTCTTGTAAAAACTCGATTCCTGATTAGCTACAAAATAACAGCGCATGGTTCTTCCCTTCAAGATGATTTGCTCCATACCCAGTTTGGTTGCCATCCATTTCAGGCGCATGGCTTCAAACAATTCATACACCGGTTCCGGCACGGGGCCAAAGCGGTCGTGCAGTTGGTCTTCAAATTTTTTTAAGCCCAGTTCATCTTTAATGTCGTTCAGCTCGCGATACAGCAACATACGCTCGGTGGTGTTAGAAACATATTCGTTCGGTATGAGCATGTTCAAATCGGTTTCGATAGCGCAGTCGCGCACGTAATCGTTGGTGCGCTCGAACTCATCTTTGTAAAGTTCTTTAAAGTCGGTTTGCTTGAGCTCGCGCACCGCTTCGTCCAGAATTTTCTGATACACATCTAAACCAATTTCGGCAATAAAACCGCTTTGCTCCGCGCCCAGCATATTGCCGGCACCGCGTATATCCATATCGCGCATGGCAATGTTGAAGCCGCTTCCCAAATCAGAAAACTCCTCAATGGTTTTCAGCCGCTGTTTGCTTTCGTTGCTTAAGGTGCTGAGCGGTGGCGCGAGCAAGTAACAGAACGCGTGCTTGTTGCTGCGCCCCACGCGCCCGCGCAACTGGTGCGTATCGCTCAAACCAAACTGATGCGCGTTGTTGATGATGATGGTGTTGGCGTTTTCAATATCAATTCCGCTTTCAATAATGTTGGTGCAAAGCAGCACATCGTATTCGCGGTTGATGAACTTGAGCAGCACTTCCTCCAACTGGTCGCCTTCCATTTGTCCGTGCGCCACGCCCACATCAATGTTCGGCACAATCTTCATCAGCATTTCTTTCACCTCGCCAATATCGCGCACACGGTTGTGCACGAAGAACACCTGGCCTCCGCGATAAATTTCATACTCAATTACTTCCTTAATTAAATCAGGGTCCATCGGATGAACGCTGGTAGTTATGGGCTGACGGTTGGGTGGAGGTGTGTTGATGATTGATAAATCGCGCGCACCCATGAGCGAGAAAGAAAGTGTGCGCGGAATTGGCGTAGCGGTAAGGGTAAGCGTATCTACATTCGCCTTAATTGTCTTCAGTGTTTCCTTAGTTCCTACTCCAAACTTCTGCTCTTCATCAATAATCATTAAGCCGAGATCCTTGAATTTTACATTCTTGCCCACGAGACCGTGAGTGCCGATGATGATGTTGATTTTTCCATCGGCTAAACGTTGCAGCGTATCCTTCTTTTCTTTCGCAGTTTTGAAACGGTTTAGATAATCTATCTCCACCGGAAATTCTGCGAGCCGCTCTTTAAAAACTTTGTGGTGCTGCATGGCCAGAATAGTGGTAGGTACTAACACGGCAACCTGCTTTCCATCGGTGGCTGCTTTGAATGCCGCGCGGATAGCAATTTCTGTTTTACCAAAACCCACATCGCCACACACTAATCTATCCATAGGCGACACTGCTTCCATATCGCGCTTTACATCTTCGGTGGCTTTTGCCTGGTCGGGTGTGTCTTCATACATAAACGAAGCTTCGAGTTCGTTTTGTAAATACGAGTCCGGTGCAAACTGAAAACCTTTCGATGCTTTACGCTTGGCGTAGAGCTGAATTAAATCGAAAGCGAGTTCTTTAATCCGCTTCTTGGTTTTCTTTTTCAGGTTGCTCCAGGTATCGGTGCCCAGTTTGTTCACACGCGGTGCCTCGCCATCTTTACCTACATACTTTGAAATTTTGTGGAGCGACTGAATACCCACATACATAATATCGTTGCCCGCATAAATCAACCGCACAGTTTCCTGTAGCTGTCCGCCCACATCAATTTTTTCAAGACCGCTGAAGACTCCCACACCGTGGTCGATGTGCGTTACAAAATCTCCGGGCTTTAATTCGCGGAGGGTTTTCATGAGCAGCGCTTTATCGCGACTGAAGCCCTGACGCAAATTATATTTGTGGTAGCGGTTAAAAATCTGATGGTCGGTATAGCAGCAGAGTTTTAAATCGTCATCTATAAAGCCCTGATGCAAACCAATGTGCACCGGTGTAAAATTTACATCCGCTTTCAGGTCGGTGAAGATGGCGTAGAAGCGTTCCACCTGCTTTGGGTTCTCGGCAAAAATTAAATTGGTATAACCACGCACGTTGTTATCGTGCAGATTACGAATCAGCAAATCGAAATTTTTGTTGAACGATGGCTGCGGCTTGCTGTGAAACGAAATACGCTCTTGCGCTTTGAAAAAACTGTTCCGACCAAACTCAACTACTCTGAATCTTGAAATGCCTTTCAGAAAATCTGCTGAGGAAAGAAACACTTCCTCCGGTTCGCCTTCCAATAGCGGATGATGCGGATGTTCTATCCGGTGTTTGTGTATGGTGGGTTGAATCTTTGTCGCCTTCTCGATGCTTGACCCAAACACATCCATCAGTATCTGCATATCTTTTACCCAGATGATGGTATTGGATGGAAACACTTCAAGCACCGAAGTTTTTTGCGTATTGGTAAAATGCGATTGAATGTTAGGCACAATCGTAACGCTGGCAATTTTCTTTTGGCTCAACTGCGTAAGCGGGTCGAAGGTGCGGATGCTTTCAATTTCTTTACCAAACAACTCTACGCGGTACGGAAACTCGTTGCCGAACGAAAACACATCCACAATATCGCCACGGATACTGAACTGCCCCGGCTCATACACAAAATCAACGCGCTCAAATTCAAAGCTCACGAGCAGGTCAATCATAAAATCTGTATCCAGCTTTTCGTTTACGCGCATGCGCAGCGTTTGCTCGTTCAGCACATCTTGCCGCACTACTTTTTCGAATAGCGCTTCGGGATAAGTAACAGCCAACTCTGCTTTGCTGTTGCTATTGCTCAACCGGTTAACGGTTTCGGTGCGCAGCAGAATATTGTTGTTGTTTACCTCGCTAAAATCCTGCGGACGCTTAAACGAATCGGGGAAGAAAAAAACGTCTTTAGTGCCCAGCAGATTCTTAAGATTATTTTGAAAATAAGCGGCTTCTTCCTTATCGCTCATTACAAACAAGTGATTGTAATCCGTCTGCTTAAAAATTGCAGCCGCTACAAAAGCATCCTGCGAACCGATGAGACCTTGCAGAAAAAAATCGTTGCGGTCGTCACCGGTGTTCAGTTGTTCAATCAGTTGCTTTACCTGTGCGGAACCGGTGTAGGCTTTTAGTATTTCTTCTACATTCATAAAAAGAGATTGCCCCGACACGGTGATGTGCGGGGTTTAATTTTGTGGGGCGAAGATATGTTTTGAAAGGAATTTATTTACTGAACAACATTCCAACTGACCAAGTCAAGAATAGTTGTGTCTTGCACAATTGCTTTTACCATACCAACATAAGGTGACCAGTAAAATTTGGTCTTTACACTATAGCCGCCACTTATATCGTCATTAA
>CAMBIM010000176.1 GCA_945867505.1 Chitinophaga pinensis | reverse complement strand
CTACATAAATACCCGCAGCTAATAGTTGCGAACCGTGAATTGGCAATTGACTATCGCCATCGTTCAATATTCCTTCAAATACTTTAGCTACTTCTTTACCGGTAATATCTACCACGTTTACACTAACCTTTCCTGCTGTAGCTAATGATAAATTAAGTGTTGCATCGCCCTCGGTAGGGTTAGGGAAAATAGTAGCATTATTTACTACGCTAATATCTTCTATACCAGTAGAAAGATTTCCGATATTGATGTCATCTAAGTAAAAATTGTTGCCGCGCACAGAACTGTAAACTCTGAATTTAAAACGCACGTTTGGCACTTTGTAAGTATTAGATAAGTTGATTTTTACATATTTCCAGTAAGCAGCATCAGTTGTTGGGGTGAAAAAACCCTGAACGCTACCTGCATTTATTAAATCAGCAGATCCATTCTTTGTACCCTTAGAGTAAATAGAAGCCCAAGTTGTTCCGCAGTTGACAGTAGCATATACAACCAGCGAATCATCGAAGAAATCGGTAAAATCGGTTGATGCAGATGCCCATGAATAGTAGAATGATAATTGCATTTGCGATGGGCTGGTGGTAGAACTTAAACCACTTAAATCATAACCCGGTGAAATAACTTCATCAACATCGAAATTTGCTTGTGCGTAATAATTATTTAAACGTACACTGCCATTGCCGCTATGCGCAGTTGTATTAACTTGTTTAAACTGGGTTAAGTTTTCATCGTAGTTAGCAGTAACCCACTCGTTGTAATCTAGAACGTTCGATTCCTCAAAACCTTGATTAAACGGAGCTTGATAAGAAGCTAAATCGCTACCTACATAAAGCATAAAGGTATCTGATTTGCTGCTGCTACCTGCTGCATTAGAAACGGTTAGTTTAATTGGCTGCCAGCCTTGCACCAAAAATTGCACAATCGGATTTTTATCTGATGAAGTAGACGGACTTCCATTTGGAATTTCCCAGTAATAATCATCTATTTTTCCGTTCCATGAAGCATCTTTTAGGGTTACCGAACCGCCAACACAAGTGTATCTTTTGTTTACACCAAAAGCAGCTACCGGAGCAGATTGGATATAAGTAGTATCCTCTGTACCTGTAGCCGCTAGGTTTTCAGGTGACCAAAGATTATTTCTATCTGACTTATTTGAATTTAATGCGGCTATCATTCTTATCTTCTGTCCCTCGGTGAAATTTTTTGAGCAATAAGAATAGTCCATGTAGTTTTGGTAATTTTCAATAACACCAGGCGTACAAACTTTAGCATTATTTGGGCTTGGGCAACTTGTCCAACCTTTAGTTTCAGGAGTATCATTTACATCATCATCGCCACAGGCATTACCTGGATCATTGTTATCGCCCCAAGTGTGTTTTAAATTTAGGAAGTGACCAATTTCGTGGGTAAGTGCTCTGCACAAGCTATAGTTTCCAAAAGAGCGTCCACCAATGTAATTGCTTAGAATATTAATTCCATCGCGAGACGGAGTGCTGTAAATTGCTTGCACACTACCCGGGTAATAAGCATAACCGGCAGCACCTGCCATCATTTTGGCTACAATCCAAACATTAATGTACTTATCGCGCGGCCAGCTATTTAGTTTAGAGTAATCGTCACCACTAAAAGCTTGCACGGAATATATTCTATGAATACCGTTGGTTGGGTTTCCGGAAGGGTCAATATTGGCTAAACGAAATTCAATACCAATATTACCAATAAAAGGAACCATAGAAGGAATTACTGTGGACAAATCCGGATTCAAGGCATTATAATCTTCGTTCAGCGTTTTCATTTGGTCGTATATGTAATCGTCTGAAAGATTTTCCGAACCAACTTGGTGAATAATGTGAAACACAATTGGTAGCACTATATTACCTGCACGATTAATATTGTAATGGCTGTAGTTAGCAGAAAAATCTTTAGTAAATTGCTCAAGGTCAATTTCGTCCTGAATAATTTCAGGATGCACTTGTAATAAATTACGATGCGCTGCATCTGCACCGCATAAAGTTGTGTTCTGTGCTGAACCAACAAACGGTAATGAAAGCAAAATTGCGAGTGTAAAGAAATACGTTTTCATAGTTTGGTTTTTTATTGTTTTCTAAATCGTAAACAAATCTAATTTTCCAGTACAATATTTTTAGCATTTCATTAAAAATATGACACTTCTGTGACAATTCTATTCCGCCCAACTGTTGATAGAAAGTTGAAAGATAGAATTACAAAGCCATATGATAACAGACATCCGTCTTTATTGTTTATTTCAGCGCGTGAAAAATTGGAAAACAATATTATTCGTAGTGCTGGCTATTAGCTGCGGTATAGCCGTGGCTGTTTACCGCATAGCGAGTATAGAAAGCAGCAAAGCCTTTTTTACCAATAGTAGCTGGATGGGCAGTAGAGCCCTTGCCCATGGGGAAGATAAGCTGGTAACCGCACAAGTAACCGTGTTTGCCCTATTTGCTTTGCCGAGCAAAGAAGCTATTTATCTGTTTGCGAGAAGAGATGAACAAAAAAAAATGCTGAACTCTGAAAACGATTACACCATTACCGGTAACGTAAACCAGATAAGTGCTAAGTATTGGAGCACAACGGTGTATGGAAAAGATTTGTATCTCGTTCCAAATGCAGATGACCGTTACTCGTTCAACAACTCTACCCTGAA
Source organism: Chitinophaga pinensis (assembly GCA_945867505.1). Lineage (GTDB taxonomy): Bacteria > Bacteroidota > Bacteroidia > Chitinophagales > LD1 > Bog-950. Next base: position 3,209 of record CAMBIM010000176.1, on the reverse strand, counting down.
AACCGATAGCGAGGGTAATTTTACCATTACCCTTTCGCACAATAAGAAAGGAGTGAACTGGTTGCCTACCCCCGACCATGCTGGGTTTAATGTGGTGCTGCGGATTTACAAAGGCGAAAGAGATTTTTTATCGAAGTTAGAAACTACTTCTTTACCGGTTATTAAACGCGCAACAAAATGATGACCCTAATAAAACGCGTTTTGCTTTTTGTAGTGATTGTATTGGCTGTGCAGTATTTATTTATTGCCGCAGTGCCTTCTCTCATTTTTGCTATTGCCAAAGTACGCAAACCGCAACCGATGAACACCGTTTACCATGCCGGCAAAACAGATGCAGGTATGCGCAAGGTAGTATTGCCCAATCCCGATTTTATTTACAGCGCTTGTTTTTTTGATTTAAGTAAAAACGATTTATTGATAACCGGTGAGTTTCCTGATACTTCGCAATACTGCTCGCTGGCGTTTTATGACGACAAAGCACAGCCCTATTACGTGCGCAATAATTTGCAGGGCTTTAAAAGCAAATACAGCATCCGTTTATCTTCGGTAAACCGGGTGCAACGCACCTTACGTGCCAAAACAAAACAAGGCACAGTGCTTATGCGCATACTGGTTACAGATTCGGCACAAATGGCGAGTGCTAAAAGATTACAACAATCGTTTAAAGTGAAAGAAGTGCCGCAGAACGACTGAGATTCTGAATTACTTACAAAATAACCGGGTCTATATAGCAGGGGCTGCGCACAAACTCATCATCGGTACCATCTATATAAAGCACTTTTATATGCACCTTGTTGCCGGGCTCGTAATCGCGCATGATGATAGTTTTCTTGCTCTCCGAAATCTTTCCGTTAATAGGCGTACAATCTTTTTCAAACAGGAGTTGCTGAATTTCTTTGGCGGGCTTGGGTAAATAAATTTGGTAATCGTATTTGGGTAAATGATACGTGCTATCGGTTTGCGCGTAGCAAGCCGCAGAAGTTAGTAATGAAAATAAAATGATGGAAAAACGTAGCACTGAATAAAGATACGAGATGTATTTATGCTGCATCGGGCATTACAATAGCCAGTATTAAATACAGCAGCACACCGGTGCCAAACATCAGCACGGCCACTAAAAAACCTACTCTTACAAGCGTAGGGTCTACATCAAAATAATTCCCCAATCCGCCACAAACACCAAATAATTTTTTGTCGTTGCTTTTTGTCAGTCGTTTTTGCATAGCCTTGTTTTTTGTTATTGTTACATAGATAATAAAATGAGCTGGCATAGTTACATAAAAGGGTTTAAAAGTTATTTGCAGTTAGAAAAATCTCTATCTGCCAATACCGTTGAAGCCTACCTGCGCGATATTGGCAAGTTTGTAAGCTACCTTGAAACTGCCGAGCTAAAACTTAGTGTAGATGAAACCAAACTGGAACACTTTGAAGGATTTGTAAGAACCATTAACGAGTTGGGGTTCGATGCGCAATCGCAGGCGCGTATTATTGCGGGTGTGCGGACATTTTACCGGTATCTTTTAATGGAAGATGTCATCTCCGAAAACCCCACCGAACTACTTACGGCACCAAAACTCTCCCGCAAATTACCCGATACCCTTGCGGTAGAAGAAATAAATTCGCTGTTGGATACCATAGATTTAAGCACACCAGAAGGGGTGCGCAACCGCGCCATGCTTGAAGTGCTTTACGGCTGCGGTTTGCGTGTAAGCGAAATGACCACGCTTAAAATTTCCAATCTTTTTTTGGATGTTGATTTTATAAAAGTAATTGGCAAAGGCGATAAGGAACGCTTAGTGCCTATTGGCTCGCAGGCCATTAAATACATTAAGATGTATAAAGATGAAGTGCGCGTTCATTTACCGGTGCAAAAGGGAGAGGAGGACTTTTTGTTTTTGAACCGAAGAGGAAAAGGTTTGAAGCGGATGTATGTGTTTTTAGTTATAAAAGAATGTGCTGGTAAAATTGGTTTGCAGAAAACTATTTCGCCACATACGTTCCGCCATTCATTTGCTACGCATTTAATTGAAGGCGGTGCTGATTTGCGCGCGGTGCAGGAAATGCTTGGTCATGCATCTATAACTACTACCGAAATTTATACGCACTTAGACAGAGATTATTTGCGCAGCACCATTATGCAATTTCATCCGAGGTATAAGTAAAGTGTTATGTTACCCAGAGCGAAGTTGAAGGGTTTAATACCAAATGCTTCGACTCCGCTCAGCATGACATCCTGAAGAATTAAAACTCCAACTTCAAACTCTCGTAGTTGATTTTCATTTTATACTTCAGCATTAAATCGGAACCGAGTATGCCTTGTATGGCTGGCTTCTTTAGTTGCTTGTAAGTATTGTTTACATGGGCAAGGTCAACGGCTGCGGCAGTGTAGCTTTTGGTAACGTTGCTGCCTATTTTCAATTCTTTTATTTTACCAAAATGCGATTCTACGGTTGAGCTATGTAAACCGGTAGTGGCTTGCTTTATGGTTTTTAAACTGCGCTTGCCAAAATGCTTTTCGAAATAGGCTTTATCTACCACACTGTGCGATGCACCGGTATCAATTAAAAATCGGCATCGCTTGCCGGTAACAGCTACATTTATAAACAAGTGATAGCCCGTTTTGTCTAGGGCTTCTAGAATAATTTTTACAGGAGTAGCTTTTTTAGTTTTCATCATGTGCCGAAAATAAAAAAGTCTCTTACGGTGGTAAGAGACTTTTTATGTTTTTGTAATTAAGAATTACAGCGTTAACGTGCTCAACACACTGTTCATGCTGCGAACGGCATCTGCGCTTTTAGCAAACTCTGCTTGTTCTTCTGCGTTCAACTTGTAGTCAATAATTTTTTCCCATCCGTTTTTGCCGATGACTACCGGCACACCTAAACAGATATCGTTTTGTCCGTATTCGCCTTCTAACGAAACGCAGCAAGTGAAAACTTTCTTTTCATCGCGCACAATGCTTTCTACCAAAGCAGCTCCAGCAGCACCCGGTGCATACCAAGCTGAAGTTCCGATAAGTTTAGTCAAGGTAGCACCACCCACCATAGTATCAGCCGCTACTTTCTTCAAAGTTTCAGCATCTAAAGTGTTAGAAACCGGATTGCCGTTTAGTGTTGCCAAACGTGTAAGTGGAATCATAGTAGTATCACCATGTCCGCCAACAACTACTGCATGTAAGTCAGCAGCAGAGCAACCTAAGGCTTGCGTTA
>CAMBIM010000175.1 GCA_945867505.1 Chitinophaga pinensis | reverse complement strand
AAGAATTGCTCAACGGTTAATTCACCCAGAGCCATCATCCAGGTTTGGTCGCGGTAGTAACCGCTGCGCCAATCGCCATGTTCAAAGGCTTTTGCCAAAGCAATTTGCGCCAGTTCTTTTCCATCGCCAAAAATGCCAAACTTGGCTTTGCCGGTTAACACTTCCTTACGCCCAAGCAAACTTGTTTCGCGCGAGGTAACCGCCACGCGAAAATCGTTCAGCACTTCGTTTTTAAAATCTTCGAAAGTTAGTTTGGTGTTCGCGCTCTTGCTCATAACGTTTTCAGACATGAGGCGAATATAAAATGAAATTGATGTGCAGATATACTGATGTGCAGATTAGCACATCGTAACTATGATTGCTGTGCCTTCTTCTTGGCTCTCCACCAAAAATAAGCCACCGTACCTATAATGAGGTAAGGGGTAAAGAAAAGATACATCACTCCTTTGTTGATACCATCTGAATTAGTAGAGCCCGCATCGCGAGAGCTTTCTGCTGTTGCCTGGCACATAGAACATTGCGCACTTGCAGAGAATAAGGACAGCAGGATTATAGCTGCTATCAAAAGGAAGGGAATGTATTTTATAAAGCGGTTCATGATGCGAAAGTAAGCAAGCTTATGAATAGTAAGGCGAAATCATTAAGTAAACAATTACCCCTGTTACAGATACATATAACCACAGCGGGAAAGTATAACGCGCAATTTTTTTGTGCATAGCGTATTCACCGGTCAAACTTCTGTAAGCAGTAAAAAGAATAACAGGCAGAATGATAGCTGCCAAGATAATGTGCGTAGTAAGCAACACCAAATAGAAAGTGCGAATAGTTCCTTCGCCACCAAATTTAGTTTCACCGGCAAACAAGTGATGGGCAATGTAGGAAACCAAAAATAAACCTGAAAGCACAATGGCTGCGAGCATTACATTTTTGTGCGCTTCGTATTTCTTCTGCTTTACTAAAACAACAGCCAACACTAACAAAACTGAAACGGTTGAATTGATAACCGCATTAAACGTGGCAAAAATATGCGGGTTAAACGGCACAGTAACTCCGGTGCCTAAATGAATTTTAGGTAATGCAGCAACTACACAAAATACAACAGCAGACACCACTCCAATTATCCATTTAACGGTAGTGTCATTTTTTTCTAATAGCGGTTTGGGAAACATGGATTGACTTTAATTTATTTTTCAAATAATTTTTTAGAAGTCTCTTTTTGCTTACTAAAGCTGAAACTGTTTTCGCTTTCGCGCAATAACAAAACAATGTCGCTCATCAACTTGTTCACCGTTAAGCTATCAACCCCGCTGTAATAGTTGCGGATGTTTCCGTCTTTATCCACCAGCACTAATTTTTCACTGTGAATAAAAGCTTCGGGTCCACCATCTTCATCATCTTTAGCGGTAATAAAAAATCCATCTTTAGCCAGTTTGAAAACTGTTTCTTTATTGTTGCGAAGGAAATACCACTTACCTGGAATAGCGTTGTGGTCATCCGCATATCTTCTTAACACGTTTATGGTATCTTTCAATGGGTCAACAGTGAACGACACAATTTTGAAGTTGTCATCCCGAATAAACCCTTGTTGCACACGCTCTAAGCTGTTGCTCATCTTCGGGCAAATACCCGGGCAGGAAGCAAAGAAAAAATCAGCCACATAAATATTTCCGCGCAACGAATCTAACTCCAACGAATCGCCACTTTGTGTTTCAAACTTTGCAGTTGGAATAATATGATAAACAGAATCCATTACTTTTTCTCCCTTCGGAGTGGTAGCTTCCACCACCCCTTCTGCAAACATTTTGCGTGGCGCGTGCGGACGGTTCTCCCGCATGTTGTAATTCATCTTTCCCGAAAACCAATGCGAAATGTATGTGCTGAACGGCATCTTCAATTTCGGGTTGAACAACTGCGGTATATACCAACTGCTAAACACTACGCCAAATATTGGAATAAGCGTTACTAAGAGTATGGCAAGTATTCGGGGAAATCGTCTGTCTGTTTTCATTTGCGGATGCAAGTATAGAACAGAAAAAGCAGAACAAAGGTTCTGCTTTTAAAAATATCCTTCGACTTTGCTCAGGATGAAGTAAAATTTCCTACCAATATGTCCGCGCTACACGGAAACCTACGCTGTTCTGTTTAAAGCTTGGTCCGGCATTTTGGCGGGTGTAAACGTTGGCGTAAGTTCCATCATTATAAAACGCACCACCGCGCATTACTCGATAGTTTCCGGTTTCTGCACCTGTTGGGTTTGCGCTTGGCGAAGTTTTGTAATAGTCGCCCGCATACCAGTCCCACACCCATTCCCACATATTGCCGTTCATATCAAACAAGCCAAGTTCGTTCGGCTTTTTTTGCGCCACTAGGTGCGGGCTATCGTTGCTGTTGCCTTTAAACCAGGCTACCTCGTTTATAACATCGGAACCTGCAAAAAAAGTTCCTTTGCTTTTGTTTCCGCCACGCGCGGCAAATTCCCATTCGGCTTCGGTAGGGAGGCGATAACCTTTTGCTGTGTCTAAATATTTCACTTCCGTTCCGCTAATCAAGTAACACTTAGAAAGTTTTTCTTTTTCGCTTAACCAGTTGCAATACGCCACTGCATCTAACCAGGTAAGATTCATTGCCGCCTGTTTGCCTCTACCCCACAGTCCGGCATTTGAGGTATCGCGCTTTGTTTCGTTACAGAACTTATCCAACTCATTAAAAGTTACTTCTGTTTTGGCGAGGTAAAAACTCTTAATGGTTACCTCATGCACTGGTGCTTCATGCGGCTCAACGGGTTTGTCGGAACCCATTTTATAAGTGCCGCCTTCTACCAAAACAAATTTTGAAGTATCAATAGACGCGCTTTTAACTGTGGTCGGTTTACTCTTTTGAGCAGATGTAATATTGATTGATACACAAATGAAAAGAATGAATAGAAAATATTTCTGCATTTATATTTATTTTAAGCAAGTATAGTTGTTTATTAAAGGCAATACAAACGCTGAACCTGGATAAGAATTCTGCATTGTTAATTTCAAATAACTAATCAATCTAAAATTATACACGCGCAGGTTTTAGTGTTGAAAACAGGGATGGATAAAAGATGTTTAGAAAATTAACTTCGGCTTGTCGTTATCGAAACATGAACGTTCTTTATTAGCGACATTAATAAATTGATTGTTTCACGTAAATTCATGCTATGGAAGAAAATGAATCTATGGAACCGAGCTTCGGTGAAATTGTTGACCTGGTAAAGAAATATGAAGAGAGTGTAAAGGAGCATCAACAGGTGTTTTTAGAGGAAGATAATTATGAGCAAATAATTCAGTTTTATCTGGATAACCGCGAAAACAATAAAGCCCTGCGTGTAATAGAAAGCGCGCTGGAGCAGTTTTCATTCTCTTCTTTTTTCTATACCAAAAAGGCAGAAATACTCGCCAATCAAAAACATTTTGCAGAAGCTTTAGTGGCGCTTGATGAGGCAGAGAAGCTGGACCCTAACGACATCAATATATTTTTGATACGCTCGGACGTGGCGTTGTGGGAAGGTAGGCACGAGGAGGCAAAGTCTTACATGGATTATGCTTTAACCCTAACCAGCGAACCGGAGGATAGGTGCGAATTGTATTTAGAGCTGGCAGATATTTATGAGGACCAGGAGAAGTATGAGGAGGTGGTTGTAGCGTTGGAAGAGGCGCTGCGCCTTAACCCGATGAGTGAGGAGGGATTGAACCGGTATTGGTTTTGCACGGAGCTTACCGGTAAGTATGAAGAGAGTGTAAAGTTTCACGAAGAATTGATTGAGCTAAGTCCGTATTCGCATTTCGCGTGGTTTAATTTGGGTCATGCATTGGCGGGTTTGGGTTTGTATGAGAAATCGTTAGAGGCTTTTGGTTATGTAACTGCCATTGATGATACGTTTGATGCCGCTTACGTTTGCAGTGGCGATGTGTTGTATAACATGGAGCGGTATGAGGAAAGTGTGAACTTTTATTTAGATGCTATTAAGCTTTCGAAACCGAATAAGGAGTTGTATTTGAAAACAGCGGAGTGTTACGAAAAGTTGGAAGAGTTTTCAAAATCGCGTTCGTATTTGCGCAAGTCGATTGGTGTTGACCCTTATTACGATGAAGCCTTTTATCGGATTGGCGAAACTTACCGGTTGGAAGAAAAATGGACGAAGGCAGTTTCTTCGTTTGAACGTGCGGTAAAGTTGAGTAAAGACAATATTGATTACCTGGCAGCCTTAGCCGATGCTTACATGAGCGTAGGCGAAGGTGAGTTGGCATTGGATATTTTTGAAAAGATTTTCCAACTTGATACACAAACCAAGCAGAACTGGATAAATCTTGCCACGGCTTATTTTAATGTAGATAATTACCGCAAGGCCTTTCAGGTATTGAATGAAGCAGAGTTGAAATATGAAAGCAGTGCCGATATTTTTTACATCAAAGCGGTGTTCTATTTTCAGGTGGGCAACCGTCACGAAGCTCTATTGAATTTAGAGCGTGGCTTGTTGACTAACTTTAACGAGCACACCTTGATTTTTGAAATGGATGATTCGTTGTTAGATAATGAAGCGGTGCTTCAAGTGATTGAGCAATACAGAAGTTAATTTGAGATTAGTTATAAGCAGAACTCAAATGATACTCTAACAAGCGGTAAACGGGATTTTTGTCTACAATGCCTAATTGGCAACCATGACCTTCTGCCACCTTCTTTAATATGTGTTTGAAATGAAAAGCGATAGAACCGACAAAGTGAACGGGATATTGTTTGTAGTTATCGTAACAGCAAACGTTATGGTTAAAAAACTCCTGGAAACCTTCTTCTGCTAATTGCTCCATGTATTCCTTATCTGGGCTGTTGCTCATTACTTGTGCAAAGCCGGCTAAGTATACATTGGCGTGTGGCTTCTTATATACTGCGTCATAAATTTTATTCTTCTCTAAGCTATAATCGTCTTTCAAAATTTTAGTAGTGGCTGCCGGTAGTTCTTTATAAAGAAACCGCGCCAGTAACTTTTTGCCGAAATAAGCACCGCTGCCTTCATCGCCTAAAATATAACCCAAGCCAAGTGTAGGTCCGTCTTCTAGCACTCTTTTACCATCAAACACGCAGGAGTTAGAACCGGTACCTAATATACAGGCAATGCCGGGTTTGTCGCCACAGGTAGCAAAGGCTGCTGCATTCATATCGTGGTCAACTTTTATAGTATTTACTTTGGTAAAGTATTTTTTTAAAGCATCGAAAACAATTTGTTTCCGTTCAGCGCTACTGCAACTTGCACCATAAAAAAACACTTCTGTTATGCTGTCTCTCAACTTTAACAAGCCTTCTTGCTTCATCAATTCATCATAAATATTTTCAGATGAAAAGAACAAGGGATTAAAGCCAATGGTTTCATGCAATTCTTTATTGCCCGTTAACCAGTTGGTTTTGGTTGAGCCGCTCTCTGCTATTATTATCATTTTACTAAGTATTGGTTAATTGATTGCTCGAATATAATAAGCTGTTTAAGTTGGCAGAATAATACAACTATGTTATGCAGAGCGGAGTTGAACCCTTCATAAAAAAATTCTATCCCTATCCTTGGGAACGCTAAGCGTACACAAAATATAATTCGCGGCTTTTCTAAACTATTCCGGGTATAATTTTGTAAGGAACTAACTTGCGGTATTCTGCCCAATACTTGCCATATTTTTTACTGCATTTAGCTTCATCTCTAAACGCACGGTGCGTAAGTAAAACACATAGAAACAAAAAGTAAAAGAATGGCATAAGATACCCAAAGCCCGTTGCACAACTCCATAAAAATGCCGCAGCTAGTTCTGGTAAATAATGGAAGTGGCTACTAATTCCCCAAAAGCCAGAGGCTAATAGAAGATTTTGCTTTTGCTCGCCTGTTTCGGT
>CAMBIM010000174.1 GCA_945867505.1 Chitinophaga pinensis | reverse complement strand
ATCTACCGGTGCACCTGCCTGTTCATCTATGTTGGCATCGCGCTTGGCATCGCGGGCTCTTAAAGATTCAATCCAACTGCTGTAATTGCCCTGGAACTTTTGCGAGAGAGCAATCAGAAAATCCTGCGGGTCGGCAAGCACGCCAACCGGTGGGGTTTTGTTCTTCAGCCAATCTTCTTTACTGCGGTTGATAGAAATAAACTTGCGTCCGCCAATGTGGTTACCGTAATCTAACCGGAAATCGTTCGGCACACCGGCAAGTATGATTAAGTCAGATTCCTTAATTGCATCTTTACGATGATGGCGCATTTGCAAAGCGTTTTCTTTGCCCAACAAACCTCTGCCCATACCGCTTAAGTAAACGGGTATGCCCAGTTTGGTTACCGCGGCAGCAAGTTCGTTGGCCTTCTGCGCGTTCATCATCGCGCCACTGCCCACCAGCATTACAGGTTTCTTGGCTTCTTTCAGTTTCGCTATGGCTTTATCAATTTGCGAAGAAGAATGAGCAGGGTAGGAGACCTTCTGAATCGGGTTATCGAAGCTGGCAGAATCTTTACCGGCAAATAAATTCTTTGCGTGGTTATTGATATACCATTGCACGATACGGTCTTGCAAATTCTTTGGCGGTTCTTCTTTGCTCTTAGCGCCATACCAACTGCGCACTAATTCTTCGCCATACAAAGTATCAATGGGGCATTCAATAAACACCGGTCCCGGTATGCCTTCCTGCGCAATTCGGAAAGCTTTTTCTAAAGTAGGAACTATCTCTTTTACCTTGCTGATGGTGGTAGCCCATTTTACATTGGGTTTCATCATGCTCATTTGGTCAATATCCTGTAGTGAGCCTCTTCCTTTTAATATAGTAGCAGCCGCACCGCCTAATAAAACCAAAGGCGATTGTGCGCAGAAAGCATTCTTTACCGCAGTAATAGTATTGGTCAACCCAGGGCCGGCAGTAACCACCGCCACACCCGGCACACCGGTTAAGCGCGAAACTGCATCGGCTGCAAACACAGCGTTTACTTCGTGGCGCGTATCAATAACGCGAATGCCGATGTTTTGTGCCGAAACGAAAATGGGTGATACGTGTCCGCCACAAAGCGTAAACAAAAACTTAACGCCTTGTTTCTGTAAAACCCGTGCAATTATTTCTCCTCCGTTCATGTGCTTGTAATTAGTGTGAATAAGATGCGTGAATATATAAAGCGAATTTATTCTTTGCCACGAATTACACAGATTTACATCATCTAAAACCGAAACCCAAATGAGATTACTTTTTGTATTGCTGTTGGCGTGTAACTTTAGTTGGGCACAGGTTATTCCATTGTCGCACGGACATGCACATAATGATTATGCGCATGCCCGTCCGCTTTTCGAAGCTTTAGAAAACGGATTTACCAGCATTGAGATTGATGTTTACTTATACAAAGGCGAACTGAAAGTTTCGCATTTGGCTGTTGGGTTGGATAAGAAACCAACCATCCAGCAACTCTACCTCGACCCTATAAAAAAAGTAATTGAAGAAAACAGAGGAACTGTTTACAAAGGCTACCAAACACCGGTGATATTGATGATTGATTTTAAAACCGGCAGCACAGAAACCTACCTTAAGTTGAAAGAGATTTTGAAGAACTACGAAAGCATTATCACTGTTTACAAAGGCGATTCGGCTGTTCGTCAGCGGGCAGTTAATCTCCTCATTTCAGGGCATAGCCCAATAGCCGAGTTAATGAAAGAGGATTCAAGCATGGCAACGGTAGATGGCGATGTGTTCACCATGAGCAATGCTGTTTACGATAAAGTAATTACCCGTTACAGCAGTGGGTGGGAGAAATACTTTAGCTGGAAAGGCAAGGGAGAAATACCTTTCGAAGAAAAACAGCAATTAGATTTCTTGGTTGAAAAAGCCCATGCAAAGCACAAAGACATTCGCTTCTACCATATTCCCGATAAGCCTAAAGTTTGGAAAATGCTTTTGGATGCCGGAGTAGATTGGATAAACACCGATAAGCTGAAAGAATACCGTAAGTATTATGATAGTGAAAGCAGTAAATAAACCAACTAATCTCTTTAACTCCTGAGCAAAGCTTTTAGCTTCAAGCTACTTTAAATTACCCAATCTGTCATGCTATCAATACGAATTGGTGAGCCGTTATCTTCTTCTTCCTTTAGTTTTTGCAATTGGTCGAGGGCAGCTAAAACCACATCATTGATGATGACAATGAAAGAACCTTTCTCGGCATTGCGGATAGCGTAGTCAATGGCTTCGCTTTCCTTTTTCATTACTGTTATCTTCTTGTTGGCATCAACGTTTTGTATCCCTTTTTTAAGCAGAGCAATAATGGCTTCTTCGGTTCTGCCGCGCAGGTGCTTATCCTGACGGATGATAATTTCATCAAACACCTTTGCTGCTTCTTCGGCAAGCTCAATAGTATCTTCATCTCTGCGGTCGCCCACACCGGCTATTACGCCTACTTTTTTAGTGGCTTCCACTTTGGCTACAAACTTACCTATAGCGCGCATGCCATGAGCGTTGTGCGCATAATCTGCCATTACCGTAAAGTTCTTAAAGTTGAAAATGTTCATACGCCCCGGAGTTTGCACCGGTGAAGGCACAAAGGTTTCCAAAGCCAGTTTAATGTCTTCTATTTTAAAATCGCGCAGGTAAGCTGCAAGTATTGCTCCGAGTGCATTCTGAATATTGAACTCTGCCTTACCACCAAAGGTAATTGGCGCATTACTTACTTTGTCTACGCGAATTTTCCAGCTACCTTTTAAAATGGTGAAGTAGCCATTTTCATAAACACAGGAAATTCCGTGATTGGCAGCGTGTTCTTTAATGCGTGGATTGTTTTCATCCATACTGAACAAAGCCACTTTACATTCTACATCGTTGCGCATTTTATAAACCAAATCATCATCGGCATTTAGTATTACATAACCTTCCGGGAAAACAGATTTAGCCACCACTGCTTTGGCACGCGCTAATTGTTCAAGGGTATCAATTCCCTGCAAGCCCAAATGGTCGGGTGCAATATTGGTAACCACCGCCATATCGCAGTTATGAAAACCTAAACCAGCACGTAAAATTCCACCGCGTGCAGATTCTAAAATAGCAAACTCAACGGTTGGGTCTTTCAATACAAACTCGGCACTTACCGGTCCGGTGCAGTCACCCTGCATCATCATTTGGTTTTGAATGTAAACACCTTCGGTAGTGGTGAAGCCCACTTTAATTCCCATTTGTTTTACAATGTGCGCAATCAAACGGGTAGTAGTAGTTTTTCCATTCGTTCCGGAAACTGCAACAATAGGAATACGGGCACTTGTGCCTGGAGGGTAGAGCATATCAACTACCGGTTCAGCTACGTTGCGCCCAATACCTTCGGTAGGGTCAAGGTGCATACGGAAACCCGGTGCAGCATTTACCTCCAATATGGCTCCGCCATTTTCTGTAATGGGCTGAGTTAAGTTATCAGCCATAATATCAATACCGCAAATATCTAAACCGATAATGCGGGCAATACGCTCGCACATAAATACGTTTGATGGATGCACCAAATCGGTTACATCGGTAGCAGTGCCACCGGTAGAAAGATTAGCTGTTGGTTTCAACCAAAGCTCTTCATCTTTCTTTAAAACAGTATCAAGCGTATAGCCAAGCTTAACTAAAATATTTTCGGTTTGGTCGTCAACCTTTATAGCTGTCAATACTTTTTCGTGTCCATAACCTCTGCGCGGGTCAGTGTTAACTTTATCTATTAACTGTTGAATAGAACTTTTGCCATCGCCAACAACAGCAGCCGGTGTGCGCAAAGCTGCAGCAACAAACTTGTAATTGATAACCAATACCCTATGGTCGCGACCGGTAATGTATTTCTCGCAAATAACAGCGCGTGAATATTTTTTAGCAGCATTCATACCAATTACTGAATCTTCCCAATTGCGAAGATTAGTGGTAACGCCTTTGCCATGGTTGCCATCTAAAGGTTTAGTAATAACTGGGTAGCCAATTTTATCAATCGTGGTTTTCAAATCATCTTCATCATATACAACATAACCTTTCGGTACGGGAATTTGAGCGGCATCTAACAGGTTCTTGGTATCTTCTTTATCACACGCAATCTCTACAGCAATGTTTGAAGTAGTACTCGCCACAGTTGCCTGAATGCGTCTTTGGTTCTTACCATACCCTAATTGCACCAATGAATGACGGTTCAAACGAATCCATGGAATCTTACGCTTTACTGCTTCATCTACAATAGAACCGGTGCTTGGTCCTAAGCGTTCTTCTTCGCGGGCTTCGCGCAGTTCCTGAATATCCTTTGCTAAATCGTATTCGTTACCGGCAATTAATGCTTCGGCAATTCGCACGGCATATTTAGCGGCAAGCGTTCCTGCTCTTTCTTCAAAATAAGAAAACACTACATGATAAACTCCTTTGGTAGAAGTTTCGCGGGTGCGACCAAAGCCGCAATCCATTCCTGCCAGTGTTTGAATTTCGAGTGCAATATGTTCAATTACATGACCCATCCATGTTCCTTCTTTTACGCGCGAAAAGAAACCGCCTTCTACACCTTCGCTGCACCGGTGTTCCATCATGGTAGGGAACAATTTTTCAATACGCTCTCCAAAACCCGGAATTTTATTGGTGGGTTTTTGTTCCATATCTTCTAAATCCAAACGCATTACAATCAGTTTATGGCGTTTGTTGCTCCAGTAGTTAGGCCCCTTCATTACTTTAATGTCGAGAATTTTCATGTGTATGATTTAATAATGGAAATTTAAGATGGAATATTAACAGCCTTGAATCTGTTCAATATTAAATTTTAAATCTTAAATGTTTGTCAGCTAATTTTTTTCTGCAGTGTAGTTGAATATTTCATGCACGTGTTTGCGAATATTTTTGCTGATGGCTTCGGTCGGTAAATCGTTACTGTCTTTGCCAAAGGGGTCTTCAATTTCTTCAGCAATTAGTTCCATACTGGTAAGAACGTAGAATATAAAACCAACCACCGGTATGCAAAAGTAGCCGAGCGAGAAAACAAGCGTAAGAGGTAAACTCATCACAAAAAAGAAAATGAATTTTTTGAGGAACAAACTGTATGAATAAGGGATAGGTGTGTTTTTAATTCTTTCACATGCTCCGCAGTTATCCGTAAAGCTCATTAACTCGCTGTTCAAATAAATTAAGTGTTGGTCGGTAATGGTTTTGTTGCGGTGCAGTTCCTCTATTTGTTGATACATTTTGTTTGCAATGTAGTTAGGGTTGTGTTGGTCGTGTTTCAGTTCATGCGCGTTAAACAAACTATTGGCTTCCATATCTTCTGCATGAACGGTGCTTCGCAAATGGTTTTTAAGAGCAAATGAATAATTAGGAATCATGGTAGCGAAAAAAGTGCGTTCATTGTTTTGTGTAGCCGGTAAAATGGCGTTTAGCTTCATAGCTAAATTGCGCGAGTTGTTCACTAATGAACCCCAAAGTTTTCTTCCTTCCCACCATCTATCGTAAGCGGTATTTGTTCTAAACACCAACAGTGCCGAAATAACAAACGTGAGCAGACTGTGCATGATAGATAAGTTTTTTAGTTTGCTATCATTCTCCATTTGCAGGAAACCAACTTCTATCCAAGATACCACACCACTGTAAATGCAAATGGCAATTATCATCGGCAACAGGGTTCGGAAAGTATCCGATTTATGGAAATGAAAAATAAAAGAGAACCATTCCTTTGGGTTGTACGAAATCATTTGAATTGCATTTTCGGCTAATTAAAAAAGAAAGTAACAAGTGAATGCAAAACCTTGCTTAGCTATTGTTGAAAAAATCTTTTTGTAATGCTGTTCAATTATTGATTTTCGATTGACTATACCAACCACATGATACCAAAGGGGAAACTGATTTCGATAGG
>CAMBIM010000173.1 GCA_945867505.1 Chitinophaga pinensis | reverse complement strand
TTCCCGGAAGATATTGAGCCGGGGCTGGATACCGTTATTAAGATAAAGAATACTTCTGCCAATCCGCTTAACCTGGTGTTTTACTCGGCTAATAATCCAACAGATTTCCCCGGACCCGGCACCGGTCCGCAGTTTACGGTAGCCAGCGGTGCAAGTTTAGAAAAGACCATTGCCGATTTTCAGGTAGATACTTACAACAGTTTCAACATCTATAACTCTACGCCAATAGCTGGTAGCTGGGAAATAGAAATAGATATTTAAGCTTTAGGGTGCTGCATATGGGTAGCCCCGTTGCCGCAAGGTGGCGGGGTTTTTTATTTTTATTGCCTTACAAAAACAACCCTATGCAATCTAAAGCCGCCACGCCCGATGAATATCTTGAAACCCTGCCCGAAGACCGCAAAGCCGCCATGCAGGAACTGCGGAAAGTGATTAAGAAAAACCTTCCTAAAGGCTTTAAAGAAGTAATGAGTTACGGTATGGTGGGTTATGTAGTGCCGCACAGCACTTACCCTAACGGCTACCACTGCGACCCTAAGTTGCCTTTGCCCTTTGTCCCCGGTCTCCGCCTCGGGACCCTGCGCGAGTAAAAGATTAAACCATTCTTTTGGAACTTGCCGCAACCTGCTTCGCCCACTTAGGCAATACAATCATTCCAAGAATTAAGTAGAGGTAATAAGAATACAACCGCCACACCAATGCAATTGCCGTTGATAAACCCACCGGCATAAATTCGCAGTTGAGCGCAATAAATGAAAGCTCTGCCACTCCGCTGGCACCGGGCGTAGAAGGTATGCTGGTAAAAATCCAAAGCACATATTGGCGCGAAAGAGCAGTGAGAAAGCTAAAATCTGTAACTGCGAAGGCATAGAACAGCGATACCGCCAGTAAATATCTACTCACCCAATTTATGAGAGTAGCTACACTCATTTTTAGCCAAAACGAACGCGGTTTATTTTTAAACTCATTGGCCGTAAGTTCAATTTCATCGCCTACAAAAATCAATCTGCTTTTAAAGCGAGAGAGGAATTTTATTTCTGCCAATTCATGAAAAAACTTTTTGGTGGCATGTGGCAAAATAAAAAGTGCGGTGCCTAAAAACACACAAGCTGAAAGAATTAGCAGATAGCCTATCCATGCATAATCGGCAAAGCCGCGAATGCCTTGCATAATTTTATGTCCTTCTAAATCGGCACACACAAAAGAGAACGAAAGAATATCGTTGCCAATAAAAAGATAGAGCACAGCAAACACCACCACAAATGCCAGGTTATCGAAAAATCCGTTCAGCATGAGCACAGCCACACTTTTGCCCGAGCTAATACCGCCTTTAATAAGCAGATAAAGCACAATAGGCATTACGCTTATTTTAGGGGTAATGCATACACCAAATTCCCAAAGTGTAATGGTTTGAAAAGTTTTGAGCCAACTTAATTGATTGCCAGTACTCAATCGTATTTTATACATAAACGCAGCATCACGGAAAACAACAGTTACTGCTGCCAACAATAGTCCAATCACTAACTTTTGCGAAAGATGAACAGACTGGAGGGCATCCAGATTAAGATTGGTAGCTATTAGATATACCGAAACGCTTACGCCAATACCAATAGGAAGAATCAACTTCCATAAATTAATGGGGTTAGCGGTTTGGCTCATGCGAGTTGGTTTGTATTTGTATCGTCATTGCTAGGAAGGCTTTGCGACCGAAGCAATCCCCGTGCGAAAAGAGGAGATTGCTTCGCAGAGCCTCGCAATGACGGACTGCTAATTTTCCTGCCCTTCCAACACAACAGTAGGGTCGGCTTTCTCTAACCAGAAATTGTTGTAGCCTTCGCCAATGGTAATTCGTACTTGTTGCTCCTGTATTAATTCTAACACCGAAAGAAAAACAAAAATAGCATGAACGCGATTTTCTACTCCTTCAAACACATGCTCAAAATTGGTTTTGTTACCTATCGATATTTTATCGAGCAAGACCATCTTCTCTCCGCTAATGGTATATGCCGGAGATTCTACAGTGTGGACCACTTTTTTATTCTTCTCCCGAGCCAACCGGTCTAGAACATTTTGGAACGACTTGAGCAAGCGGAACATTGTCAGGCTCTGCATTTCAAACTCTGTTTCAAATAAAGTGGCTATCTCCTGATTTTCATGAAGGGCATTTCCGCGCTTGGTAATATTCTGGCGTTCTTCCTCCATTTTACGCATGGTCTCAGTAGCCTCTTTAAATTTCTTGTATTCAATCAAGCGGCTAACCAATTCTTCGCGCGGGTCAATTTCTTGACCAGTGTTAGGGTCAACCTCTTTGCGCGGTATAAGCATCTTGGCTTTTATGCGCATGAGAGTTGCCGCTACCAAAATAAATTCACTTGCCACTTCTACATTCAGCGTTTCCATTTTGTGGATGTATTCCAAAAAATCGGTAGTAAGCTGGAAAATGGCAATGTCGTAAATGTCCAATTCATCACGCTCAATAAAAAATAGCAACAGGTCAAATGGACCTTCAAACTGCGGGAGTTTTATTTCGTAAGTATCTTGCATTTTGTATTTAAGTCCCCTCCAGGGGATTTTGTTTCATCCCGTTTTAGCGGGAAGGGGTTTTTAATTCGCCAATTCACTCATAAATTTCAACCGCATCAACTGCAAATTTTCCATTTCAATATCATCCCCTTTAAATTCTTCAAGGGCAGCATCTAACGAATCGGTTGCTGCGGTGCGGAAGTATTCATAGATGTCAGTTATCAAATCCTCATCAATTACCGTTTCTAAATAGTAATCAATATTCAACTTGGTTCCTGAGTTTACAATGGTTTCCAGTTCATGAATCAATTCCGAACGTTTTTTGTTCAGCATCTTAGCAATATCATCAATCGAAATCTTCTTGTCTATAGCCTGAATAATTCTGATTTTATCACCACTCTTATTCACCACGCCCTTCACAACAAAATCTGTAGGGCGTTCAATGTCGTTTTCCTCTACATACTTCTTTATCGCCTCTATAAACTTCTTGCCGTAACGTTCTGCTTTACCCTTGCTTACACCACCTATGTTGCAAAGCTCCTCCATAGTAATGGGATACTTGGTAGCCATTTCTTCCAGCGATGTTTCCTGGAATATTACATACGGAGGAAGGTTCAACTCCTTACCCACCTTCTTGGTCAGGTCTTTAAGCATGTTTAGAACTTGCTTATCCAACACACCGCGCTTTTCCGCGCTGTCTTCTATCACTACTTCTAACCCATCATCCTGATAATTGTGGTTGATAGAAACTTTCATTACGCGCGGCTTGCGTAAATACTCCTGACCGCGAGCGGTAATTTTAAGCAAGCCATATTGCTCAATATCTTTTTCTAGCAAGCCCGCCATTAGTGCATGACGCATTACCGAGTTCCAGTGGTGTTCATCTTTATCTCCACCCTTACCAAACCACGGCTGCTTATCGTAATTAAAGTCGGTAACCTCTTTTCCTTTTTTGCCAATTAGCAACTTGGCTACATAAGGTAAATCGTGGTTTTCTTTTACCGCTTTAATAACCGTAAGTGCCAATGTTGTATCTTCAGTTACATCCAGTTTTTCTTTCGGATGCTTGCAGTTATCGCACATGCAGTTGCAATCTTTGGCGTTAAACTCTTCTCCAAAGTAATGCAATAGGAACTTTCTGCGGCACTCGGCACTTTCAATATAAGCCACTGTTTCGTTTATCAACTGAATGTTGCGCTCGCGCTCTGCCACGCTCTTATCGCGCAGCAACTTTTCCAGCTTGCCTATATCTTTATATGAGAAATAAACCACACACTCCCCGTCTAACCCATCTCTACCACCGCGACCTGTTTCCTGGTAGTAATTCTCCAAACTCTTCGGAATATCGTAATGGATTACAAACCGAATATCCGGTTTGTCAATTCCCATCCCAAAGGCTATGGTGGCTACAATCACATCCAAATCCTGCATCAAAAACGCATCCTGTGTTTGTGTGCGAACTTTGCCATCCAGTCCCGCATGATACGGTTGTGCTTTTACGCCATTGGCGCGCAACACTTCGGCTAAATCATCGCAGGTTTTGCGATTGATTACATAGATGATACCGCTCTTGCCTGGACGCTGTTTAATAAACTGCACCATGTTCTTAATGGCAAGTTGAGGAGTCTTTTTAGTGCGTACCTCATAAAACAAGTTAGGGCGGTTAAAGCTCGAGATATAAATATCAGGTTTCTTCAACTCCAGCGTTTTCACAATATCGCTTTGCACTTTTGGGGTAGCGGTAGCAGTAAGTGCTATAATCGGAAACTTCTGCCCCAGTGCTGTGATAATTTCGCGAATACGTCTGTATTCTGGGCGGAAATCGTGACCCCACTCCGAAATACAATGCGCCTCATCCACCGCAATAAAACTAACTTTTACTTCTTTGAACAAGTCAACCGTATCTTGCTTGGTGAGCGTTTCGGGTGCTACATAAAGCATTTTGGTTTTGCCATCGCGTATGTCTTTTATCACCACATTGCGCTGGGTTTTGTTCAGTGATGAATTCAAAAAGTGCGCAATACTATCGTGCTCGCTATAGTTCCTGATCAAATCCACCTGATTCTTCATCAGCGCAATCAAGGGCGAAATAATAATAGCCACCCCCTCGCTCATTAGTGCAGGCAACTGGTAGCAAACCGATTTTCCGCCACCGGTAGGCATAATCACAAACGTATCCTTACCCGCCAGCACCGATTTAATAACTGCCTCCTGCGTTCCTTTAAACTTAGTGAATCCGAAAAATTCCTGTAGCGCCTCTGCCGGTGTCATATCTGCTATCTCCATAAAACTGAAATTTAATTAGGTAAACCTGCTCTCAATAACTTTTGTGTTTATCGCTCCTCAATATAAAAACCTTTTTTAAAAAAGGGATGGCGAATTTAAGAACAAGTTTTAAAGCAAAAAAGAGGTTGGGAATTATTAAGAAACAGGAAATAAGATGATAAGAATAGCTTGAATTATGGGTTTTCTATCCTACAAACTCTCCGCAGCAAACGTATCACCTTGGTTTATATCTCCGGTTTCAAAGCCCTTTTTAAACCAGCGCATACGCTGAGCAGATGTGCCGTGCGTAAAGGCATCGGGCACTACATAACCCTGCGCTTGCTTTTGTAATTTATCATCGCCAATAGCATTGGCGGCATTTAATGCTTCTTCAATATCTCCGGCATCTAAAATGTTTTTCATTTGTTGCGCATGGTGCGCCCACACGCCTGCTAAAAAGTCGGCTTGCAGTTCTAACTTAACCGATAGCTTGTTGTATTCCTCCTCGCTCAATCGCTCGCGCATGTTGTGCACTTTATCAGAAATGCCGAGAAGATTTTGAATATGGTGCCCGTTTTCATGTGCCACAACATAAGCCATGGCAAAATCTCCGGGGGCATTGAAGCGGCTTTTCAGTTCATCGTAAAAACTTAAATCGATATACATCTTCTGGTCAGCCGAGCAATAAAACGGCCCCATAGAGCTTTCTGCACTTCCGCAACCGCTCTCAACTGCATTGCGAAATAAAACCAGTTTAGGTTCCTGGTATTGCATGCCCTGTTGCTCAAATATTTTATGCCATACATCTTCGTTATCTGCCAGCACCACTTTTACAAAATTTGCCGCTTCATCATCGGCAGGGTTAACCGGTTGTGCCGTTTGCTCTTGTGCCGGTTGCCCTTGGTTAACCGCCTGCAACAACTCAATTGGGTTTTTACCTAACAACAGACCAATTACCACCACCACAATAGTTCCTATACCTCCCAGCGCTATACCTCTTCTTCCTCCACCACCGCTGCCGCGCATATCTTCTACATTATCGCTTTCGCGTCTGCCTTTCCATTGCATAGTTTATATTTTGGAAGATGAAGATGAAAATTTGTTCTAAACAACGAACCGTTAATTTTTAACCAAATAATGCAAAGAGAAAACAAACCTTTCGCGCAATCGTTCTATCATTGTAATACTAATGGCGCAGGCAACATCATATAACTCTCTCATCGGCAAGCTGGATAAGTTTATCCGTAAGTATTATACGAAC